>JBGSLP010000447.1:0-8323 GCA_041740655.1 Alphaproteobacteria bacterium | reverse complement strand
GGATATGCTGAATTCATCGGTTGGCGGCGACTATGTCTTCTCGGGCATCAACTCGGATACGAAACCCGTTGCGGACTATCAGGCAACGCCCGCGTCCGCCGCCAAGGCCTCCGTTGCGGCGGCTTTTCTGGCGGAGTTCGGCTTCGCGCAATCCGATCCTGCGGCGGCGGCGATCTCCAGCGACGCGATGCAGACGTTTCTCGACGGCGCTTTCGACGCGCTCTTCGATGCGCCTGCGTGGAGCGCGAACTGGTCGGCGGCGGCGGATCAGACGGTGCGCAGCCGCATTTCCACCCATGAAATCATCGAGACCTCGGCCAGCGCCAATGAGGAAGCGTTTCGAAATCTGGCGAAGGCTTACGCGATGGTCGCCGATCTCGGCCTCGAAACCTTGAACCAGGGCGCCTATGAGGCCGTGTTGGACAAGGCTTCGCGAATACTCGGCAAAGGCGCTCAAAGCCTCGGAGATGTACAGGCCCGGCTTGGCGTCGCCCAGCAGCGCGTGCGGGATGCGAACGACCGTATGAACATCCAGAGCACGATCCTCACCGAGCACATAAACAGCCTCGAAACGGTCAATCCATATGAGGCCTCGACGAAAGTCAGCGCGCTGATCACGCAGATCGAGACCGCTTACGCGCTTACCGCCCGAATCCAGAAACTCAGCCTGCTGAATTATCTCTAATCGAAAACAGAGGGACAAACCGATGTACAATTCCTCCTACGCCGATGTGCTCGCGGATACCACGCAGCATAACCGCGCCATGGAACGCCGCGCCATCGAGCGATCCATCGAGCTGCTTCACATTGCGCAGGCCAAGGGGGGCGGCTCGGCCGAAGCCACGCAGGCTGTCGACTTTCTGATGCGGTTGTGGAGCATAATCCTTGAAGACCTCGCCAAGCCCGACAACCAGTTGCCGCCCGCGCTGCGGGCCAGCCTGATTTCCATCGGACTTTGGATCATGGGTGAGGCCGAGCAAATCCGCCTCGGCGCCTCGACCAATTTTTCAGGCGTGATCGACGTATCCACCACGATTGCAGACGGCCTCGCATGAGTGGCGCCAGCTTTCATATCACCGTGAAGGCGGGCGAGCGCATTTACGTCAACGGCGCCGTCATGCGGTTCAACTGCAAGGTGACCGTCGAATTCATGAATGACGTGACGTTCCTGCTCGAAAGCCACGTCATGCTCCCCGAGCAGGCGACCTCGCCATTGCGCCAGCTCTATTTCGCCGCGCAGACCATCCTGATGGAGCCTTCGATGGCGGACGCCGCTTGCCGCGTTTTCCGCGATACCCATGCTTTGATCCGCGCGGGGAACCATGACGAGGCTTTATCCGCCCAGCTGCAAACGGCGCACGATCTCGTCATAGACAACCGGGTGTTCGAAGCCCTGAAGCTCATCCGCGCTCTCTTCGCAGCC
This sequence comes from Alphaproteobacteria bacterium, assembly GCA_041740655.1. Taxonomy (GTDB): domain Bacteria; phylum Pseudomonadota; class Alphaproteobacteria; order Rhizobiales; family Rhodomicrobiaceae; genus JAWXCE01. Next base: position 6,900 of record JBGSLP010000447.1, on the reverse strand, counting down.
GAACATGCCGCCCTGACGCCGATAAGGCCAGTGGCGCCCACGATCCCCGCAAATATTGAGGCCACCCTATGAACATCACGCCGACAAACGCAGCGGCAGCGCAAACCACGCAGGCCAAGCCGGAGAAATCTTCGACGCTCGATTACGATTCGTTCCTGCAGTTGCTCATCGCCCAGATGAAAAATCAGGACCCGACCGAGCCGATGGATTCCGCGCAGTATGTCGCCCAGCTCGCCTCATTTTCGGGCGTCGAGCAGGCCGTAAAAACCAATGCCAAACTGGACGAACTGCTCACTTCGCAGACGCTATCGCAGGCGGATGGGCTGATCGGGCGCAGCATCACATCGGAAGACGGCGCCGTTACGGGCAAGGTCGCGAGCATCCGCGTGCTGTCGGGGTCGGCTGCGGCGATCCTGGAGGATGGGCGGCAGGTCACGCTTGGCGCGGGCGTCACTATCGGCGCGCGATGAACGAGGCCGACGCGCTCGACATCATCCAGTCCGCGATCTGGACGGTGATCATCGCCTCGGGGCCAGCGGTCGGGGTTGCGATGGCCGTGGGTCTCGTGATCGCGCTTTTTCAGGCGCTGACGCAAATTCAGGAAATGACGCTGACCTTCATCCCGAAGATCATCGCCATTTTGCTCGTGTCCGCGCTGACCGCCTCATTCGCTGGCGGGATCATCGGACGCTTTGCCGAGGAAGTCTACGGGCGCATCGAAAGCGGGTTTTGAGCCGCCCACAGCCTCCCGCAAGCCGGATCGGCTAGAGAAAATACGCTAAAAATATCGGAGATTGAACATGGCGGCTTCACCGGCTCCGCTGAACGCTGAACCTGTGCGCGCGGGCGCGCAGGATGTGAGTTTCGCGATCGGCATCGTCTTCATTCTGACGGTGCTGTTCCTTCCGCTGCCGGTCGTCATCATCGACCTTGGGCTGGCGTTTTCCATTGCGCTATCCGTGCTGATACTGATGGTCGCGCTCTGGATTCAGAAGCCGCTCGATTTCTCAGCGTTTCCAACGGTGCTGCTCATCGCCACCCTGCTGCGGCTGGCGCTGAATATCGCCACTACGCGCCTCATCCTCGCCAACGGGGCGGATGGGCCGGAGGCCGCAGGTCACGTCATCGCCGGGTTCGCGCAATTCGTGATGAGCGGCGATTTCGTCATCGGCGTCGTCGTATTCGTCATCCTCATCACCGTGAACTTTGTGGTCATCACCAAGGGCGCGACCCGCATCGCCGAGGTTGGCGCGCGCTTCACGCTCGACGCGATCCCCGGCAAGCAGATGGCCATCGACGCCGATGTTTCTGCGGGCGTTATCGACGAAAAGGAAGCGATGCTGCGGCGGCGCGAACTGGAGGAGGAGAGCGCCTTTTTCGGCTCGATGGATGGCGCCTCGAAATTCGTGCGGGGCGATGCGGTCGCCGGGCTTATCATCCTCGCAGTGAACGTGTTCGGCGGCATCGTCATTGGCGTCACCCGTCATGAGATGTCATTCGCCGACGCTGCCGACACCTATATCAAGCTTTCCGTTGGCGACGGCCTCGTGACCCAGATACCGGCGCTTGTGGTGTCGCTCGCCGCCGCGCTGCTCGTCTCCAAGGGCGGCACGCGAGGCTCGGCGGAAAAGGCGATTTTCGGGCAGCTTGGAAATTATCCGCGCGCGCTTCTCGTCGCGGCGTTTGTCATGATTGTGCTGGCGGTCGCGCCCGGGCTGCCATTCCTGCCGTTTGCGATGCTGGCGGGCGCGATGGCGTTCATCGCTTACGCTATCCCGAGGCGCCGGGCGGCGGCGCTCGCGGCGGATCAGGAGAAGACCCGCGTCGCGGGCCTGCTGGCGGATGAGGAAGCGCGGCAATCGGTGAAGAAGTCGCTCAAGACGCCAGAAATCGAAATCTGCCTCGGCAAGCAGCTTTCGGCCGCGCTGTTGCCCTCGCATGATGAACTCGCCCAGCGCGTCGTCAAGATGCGGCGCAAATTCGCAATGCAGTACGGCTTTGTCACCCCGGAGATCAAGCTCGGCGAAGACCTGTTGATCCCGCCCAAAACCTATCAGATCAGAATTCACGGCACGGCGGCGGCGAGCTCGGAGTTGCGGATCGGCGAGGTTATGGTGGTGACCGGCGACGCGCGGGGCCCCGATTTTCCCTGCGATGAAACCCGCGAACCCGCGTTCGGCATGAAGGCGGTCTGGGTGTCGGACACCTTTACCGACATGCTGAAGCGCGAGGGTTTCATGCCCATCGACCCGATGTCGGTGCTGCTCACCCACGTCGGCGAGGTCATCCGGCATAATCTGGCGCAGCTTTTATCATACAAGGACATGCGTTTGCTGCTCGACCGCATGGAGCCGGAATACCGGCGGCTGATCGACGAGATCATTCCGTCGCAAATTTCGTATTCGGGCTTGCAGGCCGTGCTGAAGCAGTTGCTGTCGGAGCGCGTCTCCATCCGCAATCTCCACCTCATACTGGAGGCGGTTGCCGAGATTGCGCCGCACAGCCGCAAGGTGGAGCAGATCGCCGAGCATGTGCGCATCCGGCTCGCGCAGCAGATCTGCGGCGACCTGTCGGATAACGGCGTCCTCAACGTGCTGCGCCTCGGCGCGCGATGGGATCTGGCGTTTCACCAGAGCCTGAAGCGCGACGCCAAAGGCGAGATCCGCGAATTCGATATCGACCCGCGCCAGCTTGAAGAGTTTGGCCAGGAAGCAACCAAGGCCATCCGCACCCATCTCGACGCGGGCGAGCGCTTCGTGCTGGTCACCGCGCCGGACGCGAGGCCCTACGTCCGTATGATCATCGAGCGGCTTTTCGCCACCCTTCCGGTACTCTCGCATGTCGAGATCGCCAAGGGCGTCGAAATCCGCATCCTCGGAACCATCTCTTGACTGCAACGGCCGAAGGCGTCGTCATTGCGGCCTTTCTCGCATTCTGTCGTATCGGCGGCTGCTTCATGCTGATGCCCGGACTTTCCAGCGTCCGCGTCCCGATGCAGATCAGGCTCTACGTCGCGCTATCGGCCACGGCCGGACTTCTGGTTCACCTTTCCGACCAGATTATCCCCTTTGTCAGCCGCGATCCGGCTGTCCTTGTACCCATCATCATTTCGGAACTGCTGACCGGCGCCTTGATCGGAGTCATGGCGAGGCTCTACATCCTGGCCTTGCAGTTCATGGGCTCCGCGATCGCCATGATGATCGGCTACAGCGGTATGGCCGGCCCCGGCATCGAGGACGGCGAACCACAGGCCGCACTCTCGAGCATCATCTCGTTTTCGGCGCTCCTCCTGCTTTTCGTATTCGACTTTCACCACGAGATCATAAGGGCGCTTGTCAACTCGTATCGGGTGGCTCCGCTTGACGTGTTCTTCAATCCGCAAGGCGCCCTGATCGACGTCACCGACACGATCTCGGAATCCTTCTTCGTGGTGCTGAGGCTCGGCAGTCCGTTCGTCGCCTATTCCCTGCTGGTCAACCTGACCATCGGCTTCGTCAACAAGCTCGTGCCGCAAATCCCTGTCTATTTCATTTCGCTTCCTTTCGTTCTCGGAGCCGGGCTGATCATCACCTATTTTGCCAGCAGCACGTTTCTCAGCCTATTCGCCGACGGCTTCTTCGACATCACGGTCGGCCGCTAGATCATGACCACGCGCATAGCCCGATTGAAGAAACTTCTCGCTGTCCAGGAACAGCTGAAGGCACTGCACGAGGTCCGTCGCGCCGGCTTTCTGGCCGAAGCCGCCGCCGCCGCGCAGGAGGCGATAGATCTGGTCGCGCATTTCAATGCAAATGAGAGCGCCTCGGCGCTGTTTCCAGAAATCTACCATCGAAGGGTCGCAGCGGCGCTCGCGCGCGAGACGGCGAACCTCAGCATGGCCGAGAAGGAATCTGCCCGATTGGCGACTGCGACAGTGCGCACCAACATGGTCGAGCGATCGTACCGCGAAGTCCGAAAGGCAGATGACCGTCAAAAGGGCGACAGCGAACGGCTCGACATCATCGGCCAGCGGCTCTCACAGCACAGCCGTGGCTAGTAAGGTTGCCGCAAGTTTACCCGTCCATTATCGGCACCGAACCGAGGCAAAGGACTCCCACTCTTGGCGATCTCAACATCCAGCGACATGCCATTGGGCGCCGTGCAAGCCGCACGGCCCGCCGGCGTTGAGACTGCCCGCGCCCTGATTGCCAATCGCGCCTCAGGCGTGTCTCCGACCGCCAAAGGATTTTCTTTGAGCGCAAGCACCGCCAACAGATCATTCCAGGCGGAAGGATCGAAAGCCGGCGCGCTTGAAACATTCAAGCGCTTCGAGGCCATGGTGCTGCAAACCTTCATCCAGAGCATGCTGCCGAAGGATGGCGCCGCCGTCTACGGCAAGGGCGTGGCCGGCGACATGTGGAAATCGCTGCTCGCTGAAAAGATCGCGGATTCTCTGGCTGAACGCGGCGGCATCGGCATTTCGGACAGGGTGCTTGGCAATCACTATGGCCGTGTCGAAAAGCCCGGCTTCGCTGAACTGGCTGTTACTCCGCAACCCGGAGAAGGTGAAGGTGTTGCCCCTACAGAGCTCGCACCGGCGCTTATTGAAGACATGATGCGCAGGCTTAGGGAATCGCTCGTGCAGAACCTGACTCATTCCAGCCCCACAACAACAAGCGATCGCGGGTAGACCATGATGTCTCAACCGAGTCACGCCGGCCAGGGTCTGGCCATTCGCAATCCCGCTTCGGACACGCCCCAGGTTGCGGGCAATCTCGGGATCCTTATTTCGCGCATCCAGGAAGCGGTCGACGAGGAAACCGCTGCCATTCGCACTGATATCAGTTTCGACATCAATGCCTCCAACATCCGCAAGAGCAGGTTTCTCTACGAACTGACGCGCGCGTTGAAAGCCGCGGGCGATACTTCTCCCCCGGTCGAGCATCGCTCAGCTCTCGAATGCCTGCGTGAGAAGCTGGCCATCAACGAGTCGGCGATCCGCGCACATCTCAACGCCGTCAGCGAAATCGCCACCCTGATGCAGAATGCAATCCAGCATGCGGAAACCGACGGTACCTATTCGGCCGGCGAATTTGGCTGGGCGAAATGATCAAGTTCATTGCGGCAGCCATCTGGGTTTGCGCCGTCGCGATCGGCGCGGTGTTTTATTCTTTCCAGACTGCGTCTGCGAAAATCGACGCTCCGGACGCGCCTCCCCTGCTCGGGGGGCTCGACTATATCAAGACCGATATCGTCTCCGTTCCTCTACTGCGCAATGGGCGCGTTGACGGCTATTTCCTGACGCGGCTCGTTTATACGGCCGAGCCGAAGGAACTCGCGCGGCTTTCGGTACCTGCCGACGCGCTCATCACGGATCAGATATACAGCTACATTTACGGCAACCCGCAACTCGATTTCGCACAACATGAAACGCTTGATCTCGACGCATTCCGCGCCGGGATCCGCGAAAGCATAAATCAACGCGTCGGCGGAGAAATGATCCACGACGTTCTCATCGAACAGGTCGACTTCCTGTCCAAGGATGAAATCCGCGACAACACGATCCGCCGGAAATTGCACGCCGGCGAGACCGCGCGCGAGATGTCGAAGAACTTCAAGGAGCACTAGGCTCCCTGTTCTTGAGCTTTGCAGCGCTGCTTCGGCGCGCTATATGCGCGTTGACGGGCAGGTTATCGCCCTTCCACACTGATACATGGCCTGCGCACAGCGCGGCACCACCCTACAGGAGAGCGAAATGGGCACCGAAGCGATCGCGGATCAGATCAGACCGAAAGTCGAATCGTCGGGATTTGACCGCTCCGTGAAATTCGACACGGGCTCGGACGGCGTCATCGTCATCGACGGCGAGACCGTTTCGACGACCGACGCGCCCACGGATTGCACCATCAAGCTGTCTATTGACGACCTAGAAGCGTTGATTGCCGGCGACCTCAGCCCGACCACCGCCTTCATGACCGGCAAGATCAAGGTCGAAGGCGACATGTCGGTGGCCATGGCGCTCAGCCAGTTCATAGGCTGAGCAAGCGGGCGGCGGCGGACTACGCCACCCGTCCCAGTGCCACCGCATGTGTTTGCCGTGCCTTTCGGCCCGTTGCCTTCAGTGTGCCAGCGGCGTCACCAATAGCATCGGGCACGAGTTCAAGCGCCAGGAAGCGGTCGCGCTCATAGGGGCCGGGCATGGCGAGCAAACCGGTCCTTGCGGCCGAAAAACCGAATCGCGCGTAGTAGGCACCAGCGCCGACGAGCAGAATGACCCGGTGCCCCAGGCGCCTCACTTCGGCAATCGCCAGCCTCATCAGTGCAGAGCCTACGCCACCGCCCTTGAGCGACGGATCGACTGCGAGCGGTCCAAGCAACAGCCCCGCTGGGCCATTGCCACCCAAGGAAACATCCCAAAGCCGAACCGTTCCGACGAGCACGCCGTTTGCGTCCCGCGCAACGAAGGACAGGCCTTCCGAAGGCCGTCTGCCGCGCCGCAGCTTCTGTGAGGACTTCTTTTTCCACTTTGGACCCATGGCGCGCGACAGCAATGCTTCACGCGCCGCGGCGTCGTCAGCGGTTTCGGCGGTCACGATTATGCCCGGCAGCGGCGCCGGCTGGTTCAAGGTCAATTTCATTTCCGCAATCCTTCGCGAGCGGAGGTCAGTCCACGGGCCAACTCGCCGCCGAAAGAACGGTTCCGGCGGCGAGGAATCTGGCGGCTCTTGCGAGCCGTCAGATCACGTAGGATCGGAGCGGCTCGAAACCGTTGAAGGCGACCGAGGCGTAGGTCGTCGTGTAGGCGCCCGTACCCTCGATCAGCACGTCGTCGCCGATGGTCAGCGACAGCGGCAGGGGATAGGGCGTCTTTTCATACATGACATCGGCCGAATCGCAGGTCGGGCCCGCCAGAACGCAGGG
>JBGSLP010000446.1:0-8985 GCA_041740655.1 Alphaproteobacteria bacterium | reverse complement strand
AAAGCATCACCGGCCCGCCGTAGTGCTCTGAGAGATGCGTCGCCGCAGCGGCAATGATAAACGAAACTGCAAGTCCCGGGAAAAGCAACCGGGCGCCGCCGCGAGCACGATCCAGCACCGCTCGCCAGTCTCGTTTTGGCGTCACTTGCTCAGGCATGCTTGTTGGACGCCGTTTGGGGTTTAAGCCTCGGTTATAGCATGGCAGTCCCCGCGTTGGCGTGCTGTAAACGAATTGCCGCGACGGGACTTAACGCGCCGCCCTAAACCTCGGCGCTCAACTCCGACGGTTTGAGCAAAATGATGGTGTTGCCCTTGATCCGGATGAGGCCGCCGGTCTCGAAGCGTTTCAGCGTCATTGTCACCCACTGACGGGTGGAGCCAACGATATTGGCCATCTGCTCGTGCGTGATCTTGCGATCGATCAGCAGGTCGGAACCCTCGTGACGTCCGTCGAGCCGCGCCATGATGAGCAGCAATTGCGCGAGCCGTTCCACCACCGAGCGCGTCCCTAACATCTGCACAAGCGCCGAGTAGCACTTTCCCTTGGCCGCCATCGCGTCGATGATGCACATGGCGAACGCGGGGATGCTCTTGACGAGATGACGCAGCGCGGGCGCGGAGAGAAACGAGAGCCGGGAATCCTCGATTGCAATCGCCGACCACACATGCGCGCCGCCGCCGAACACTTCCGGCCCGCCGATGAAATGCCCTGGAGTCCAGTAGGCGAGCGTCATTTCACGCCCGGACGGGCCAATATAATATGTCCGCACCCGCCCGGATTCGATGAGATAGATGCCCTTGTGCGGTTCGCCTTGCCTGAACACGCTTTCTCCCGCCGCAGCGTTGACGCTGATGGCGGCGCGACGCACTGCCCGTGCTTCCTCAAGCGCCAGCCCGTCCAGAAATCCGGCGCCCTTGTTCATTTCGGAAAAGACTTCCGTCAGATAAAGCGCGGAGGGCACGGTCATTTCGGCGGGCGGCGTCTCCTTTTTGGCAAGCGCTACAGGCGATGCTGCGGTGTTTCTCATGCGTTCTGCTGCTCGAAAGCTTTCAGGCTTTCTGCGCGGATGTGTTCATGGCAAAGCCGCCGTAATTTCAGAAAACCATCGTCGACGGTCAACTCGGGCGAGCGCGGGCGCGGCAGGTCGACCGGAATATCGGCGATGATCCTGCCCGGCGAGGCGCTCATCACAAGCACGCGGTCGCCCAAGAACACCGCTTCGTCGATGTCATGGGTGACGAACAGCACGGTGATCCCGAACTCCTCCCAGATTTGCAGCAGGTTTTCCTGCATCATATGGCGCGTCTGGCTGTCGAGGGCGCCGAACGGCTCGTCCATGAGCAATACGCGCGGGTAATTCGCCAGCGCACGAGCGATGCCGACGCGTTGCTGCATGCCTCCCGACAGCTCTTTGGGATATCGGTTGGCGAATTTGGTCAGTCCGACCATGTCGATGAAGGTGTCGGCCACAGCATGCGGATACGCGCGCCCCTGGATGCGCGGACCGAAAGCCACGTTCTCCCGCACTGTTTTCCAGGGAAACAGCGAATATTGCTGAAAGACCATTCCGCGATCCGGTCCCGGCCCGCTGACAGGTTCGCCGTCGACCAGTATTCGCCCGGCGGTGGGCTGGATGTAGCCGGCGACGCTGTTCAGCAGCGTTGACTTCCCGCAGCCCGATGGCCCCAGAATGGCGACAAATTCCCCCGGTTTGACGGCGACCGACGTTTCCGCAACGGCGATGGTTTGCTCGGTCCCCCGGCTGAAGGCGATCGAAACCCCCTCGATGCTGATGGCGCCACGGTCGCTTCGGAATTGCGGCGCGCCTTCGGGGGCAGGCTCTTCACGATGCAGCTTGACGATGCTCGGCATGGCTCTCTCCTACATTAACGCGTCCATGGCATTGCAATGCGCCCGGCGGCTCGCACGGCGAGGCTTGAAATCAACCCGAGAACGCCGATGCTGATCATGCCGAGCGCGATATCGGCGTATTGCACGAGGCTGTACGCTTCCCAGGTGAAGTACCCTATGCCGAACTGGCCCGAGATCATCTCGGCTGCGATGAGCGATACCCAAGCGACGCCCATGCCGATGGTGAGGCCCGTGAAAATCTGCGGCAGGCAGGCTGGAAAATAAACCTCGCGAAATAACTCACGTTCGCTCGCCCCAAGACTTCGGGCGGCGCGGACCAGCACCGGGTCGACATTCGTCATTCCCGCAAGTGTGTTCAACAATATCGGAAAGAACGAGCCGAGAAACGTGATGAATACGATGCTTTCCTCGTTCGAGGGCCAAAGCATGATCGACATGGGCACCCACGCGATAGCCGGAATGGGCCGGATGACTTCCGTGACGGGGAAAATGAGTTCGCGCAGAAGGCGAAACCGTCCCATGAGCAGAGCCAGCGGCACGGCGATAAACGCCGCAAGGATGAATCCGAAAAATATTCGGCGGCAACTGATGTAGGCGTGCTCGGCGAACTGAGTGGAGGCCGCCGCCTCCTCCAGCCGTTCCCAGACGGCTGAAGGCGACGGCACGTTGATGAAGCGCACATGGAATATGACGCGATTTTCCGTCACCAGATGCCAGGCGAGGATGAACAGGGCGAGAGAGATTGCGCCAAGAATGATCGGACGCAATTTTTCGGCTTGCATCCCGTTAGAGAGCGCTGCGAGAAATCCCTGCATACTGCCGCTTGCTGCCTCAGGGTATTTCTCCGTCGGTTGCGTCGGAGACCCTGCGGAGCGTGAAACGAGCGTTTCGACCCTTGCCAGTGTTGATCTGCTGACGGCGCTCATGGGCTAGCCTCCCGTCACAGCGGTTTCGATAGCTGCGGCGAAATCAATGACTTTACCGCCCTTTTGAGCCGCGTAGGCTTCTGCGTCTTTTTTGAGCATGAAGGCATCAAGCCCCTGCCCGGCGCCTGCCTTGTAGGTTACGAAATAGGCCTTGTCGGCGAACATCTTGATCTTGAGCGATGTATCGAACAGGTAGGCTTTGGCGATTTTCTTGCCGGCCTTTGACAGTTCCCGATAGGCGGCGAGGGTGCAGGCGGTGCTACTATAGGGCGTTATGGCTTCGCCTTCGACCCAGATTTCGCCAGCCTTGCGAGGCTCGGATATGGTCTTTTTGCAGAAGGTGTCCTCGCCCTTGACCTCGTAATTGTCGAGGCTGGCCAACGCCTTTTCATAGTCGAGGCCAAGCTCAGCATAGGCTTTGCGGATGTAGCTGTCATTCACCCACGCCTTCACGTCGAAGTCCTTCATGCGACCGAGGTTTTGCAGAACCTTTGCGTCCTCCGCTGCATCGGCGACGAGTTGCGGCTTGATCGTCGGGTCCATCGTCATGATCCCGCTTGGTCCCATGAACATGTAGACGACTTCCTTGTCGATCCCCGTCCATTCCGCAATCTTCTCGGCTGCGCGTTTCGGGTCCGCCTTCACCCACTCATTCGCCTCGATGACGGCCTTGATGTACGCGACCACAATCTCGGGGTATTTCTCCGCGAAATCCGTGCGAACCACGACGCCGTGCCATGTTGGCGCGTTCGTTTCGACGCCGTCAAAAATCTTGCGAGCGAAACCGCGATGCGGCAGCAACTCGGCGAACGGCACAAAATTGGCGTGGCCGTCGATTTTCTGCTCCTGGAGATTGGTAGAGCCGACCTCGGGTGTCTGGCTGACCAGCTTGATCGTGTCGGGCGCCCAACCCTTGTCCTGGAATGCTTTCAGCAGCATGCCGTGCGCCGCCGACCCGAACGGCACGCTCACGACCTTTCCCTTCAGATCATCGATCTGGAAGTACGGTGAATCCTTGTGCACCATCAGCCCGTTACCGGAGCCGAAAATGTTATAGGCGCCGACCGCGATGAGCTGACTTTTGCTTTCCGGGTTGCTCTGAAACGTGAAGCCGTTGACCACGAGAGGATAATCGCCCATGCCGCCGAAATGCAGCTTGTTGGCCATCATGCCGTTGGTGACCGGCGGGCCAGACGTGAAGTTCTGCCAATCGAATTTATATTCGACGCCCTTGTACTTCCCGTCCTTGGGGAGATACTTTTCGAGAAGTTTGAGTTCGCGGACGACCGCGCCAGTTGTGACCGTGTTGGTGGTCGTATCCTGAGTGCCGATGCCGATAGTGATCGTCTCTGCGGCAACAGGCGCTGCGAGGCTAATCGTGGCGGCGAAGGCTAAATAGGAGAGGCGCATGTTAGACCTCCTGTATGGTTAAGCATTAAATGTGCATTCGCCTTTTTCTTCATATGCAATGGCCGTGCCACAGCGAAAGTATTTCATGAAAACAATCGCAAGATGCTGAATTTCATGACTATTTGTCTCGCTACCACACCTTGGCGAAGCGGGCTGATTTTGCAGTCTGGTGAGATGGATGGCGCGACACTCTATCGCGGCGCGCTGAAATTAGGCGGGGATGGAGGGCCGGGTAATACAAGTCGACCTCCACAATCATTTTTTTTCAAACGCAATGAATCCGCAAAAAGAACGGACCGCGAAGCGTGCGATGAGGGCGGAGACAGGTTTTACCAGCGCGCGCTGCGAACGCGGAACTGCACGGCGTCGAGCCGCGCGTAAAGATATTCGAAATCAACGGGACGGCCCCCAGCGTCGTGCGTCAGACGCCGGATGCGCAGCACGGTCTCAGCCTCGCTTACGCCAATATGCGCCGCGTACTCAGCGGGCGCCGGAGCAGCTTCAATGGTTAGTTCGGCGAAGCCAAGCTCCATCGACAAATCTTTTTCGAGCAGCACAAAAATATCGTTGCTGACAAGGTTTAGAGGGACAAGCTTGCGCCCTATGTCCGCCGGGAAAAAGCTGATGTCGACAGAGATAACCGTGCCCCCTGCAAAGCGCGCCCGGACGACCCGCAACACAGGCTCGCCCGCACTGAGCCGCAAGGCGCTTGCCGCGTCAGGCGGCGCTGGCACTTCACCGATTTCGACTACTTTGGAGTGCGTTGCGACGCCGAGCGGCGCCATCATTTCGCCAAAGCTTTGCAGCCGCAAAAGATCGTGCACCGCCTTGAACCGGCGCACGAAATAACCCTTGCCGCGCACACTTTCCACAAGGCCCAGACGACGCAGATCGTCAAACGCCTGACGGGCGGTGACGCGGCTCACGGAAAACCGCGCCATGATGTCGTGCTCGCTCGGAAGCTGTGCGCCATGGCAGAAATCGCCGTCCGCGATGCGCGCAGCCAGCCAGTCGCGGATCGCGAGATACTTTGACGGGCGGCCACGTTTGGGCAGCGTCGGGAAATATGGCTGGGCGGTCATGGGCTGCGCCTTTCACCGCATCGAGTTTGTACGCTAGCTTGACGCTTGCGCCGGTTGCGCGCCGCCGAGACGGCCAAGCGCCCATCGCACCGTCTTGCGAACGTCGGCGTCAAGATCGTCGGCGGCCGCTTCGAGCGACTGACGCGCTGTGGCATCGCCAATCTCGCCAAGGGCTGCGGCGGCCTCCTTGCGAAGATTGGCTTGCTCGTGGCTCAAAGCCGCGCAGATTTGAGTAACCGCCGCCGCCGTCTTTGTTTGCCCGAGACTGCGCACCGCCTTGATCCGCACCTGCCAGAATTCATCGTCGAGCGCGGTTATCAAATCCCCAGCCATCGCAGCGCCGTGCATGTTGCGGCCCAGCGCTTCGGCGGCTGCCTCCCGCACCATCCAGTCTCGGTCGGCGAGCGCAGCGTTGATGACTTCGGCGGTTTTCCGGGTGTGAGAAAAGCTCAGCGCGTTTATGGCGGCGCGGCGGACCTGCGGGTCGGAATCTCCGGCTGCGGCTATAAGAGCCGGGGTCGCCTCCTCGATTTTCAGAAAGCCAATGACGCCCACCGCCTGTATGCGAACCGCAGGCTCCGCATCCTGCAACGCCTCCAGTGCGTGTTGCAGCGAGTCCGGGTTTTTGAGGTCCTTGAGGGCGCGCAGCGCGCTCTCGCGCACGAAAGGATTTTCATGGCGGACGAGCGGGAGCAATGGCGCTGCGGCGGACGGGTCTTTCAATTCGGCCATGCTGAGGGCCGCCGCCTCGGCAACCTGCGCCTCCGGATCGGCAATGGCGATCGCCAGCGCGGCGGCAGTGTCAGGGCCGTCAAATTCGCCCAGAGCCAACGCCGCCTGACGGCGCACGCCCGCGTCAGAGTCGCCCAGCATTTTCGCAAGCAGCGGAATTGCGCCCGGCTGGCCGGAATCGGCCAACTCCATCACGGCGACGCGGCGCTCTCCCGCACTGTCGGCGGTCAAGCCTTCCGCCAGATCGTCGAGATCGTTGTAAGCTTCGAAAAGGCCGCTCAAATCCGCCTCACCGCAAAAGATAGGGAATGTTCACCGTCACCGCGCCGGTCGGGCAATCGGCCTCGCACGGCATGCAATACCAGCATTCATCGTAGCGCATATACGCCTTGCCCGTAAGGTCGCTGATGCGCAGCACATCGAGCGGGCAGACATCGACGCAGACGGTGCACCCTTTCTCCGCGATGCACTTATCGTTATCCACGGTGACAGGGACGGATGTTTCGTAAGACGCAAGGGGCATGTTGGTCTCCGTCAGGCAGTTGCGCGAATGCGTTGTTGATCATATAGGCCGCGCTCTTCCTCGGCTATGGGCACGACATACGGATCGACATCGCGCTTCTCGCAGGTCATTCGGCCGTCCTTCTTGCTGAGCAACGTGTGGCAGAACCAGTTTTCGTCGTCTTTTTCGGGGTGGTCGAGCCGCAGATGATAAAGACCCCAGCGGCTCTCGGTGCGATAAAGCGATGCGAAGGCCGCCATGTCGGCGCAGTCGAGAATGGAATGAGCCTCCAGCGCGCGCATCAATTCATGAGCGTTGCGGGCGACCATGCGGTTTTCCAGATCATCCCGGGCCTCGGCGAAGCGGGCCTGCGCAAGAGTATATTTCCGCGTGACTTTCGGCGGTTGCAGGTAATCATTAACCAGCCGCCGCGTCTTGTACTCGATCTGGTTCGGCGGAATTCCATCCTCACGTTTTGTGGGGGCCAGCACGCGAGCCTTTTCGGCCTCGACCTCGCCCATGTCGAAATCGCCGTAGTCGACGCCGTCGGCGAATTCCGCCGCGTCCTCGCCAGCAACCGCTCCGTTGGTGAAGGCGCCAAGCATGTAATTGTGCGGCACGCTGGCCATGTCGCCGGCTGCGTAAAGGCCGGGCACCGTGGTGCGCGCGAAATCGTCGACGAATACGCCCGACGCGCTGTGGCCCGAGCAGAAACCAATCTCCGAGATATGCATCTCGATCATATCGCGGCGATAATCGCCTCCGCGTCCCTCTTGAAACAGCCCGCGCGTCGGGCGCTCCACCTTATGCAAGGTCGCCTCGATCTCGGCGATGGTGTCCTCGTGCAGATGGTTCAGCTTCAGGAACACCGGCCCTTTCCCGGACTGCAACTCATTGAAAAATTCCAGCATCATCTGGCCGGACCAGTAGTCGCATTCGATGAACCGCGCGCCTTCGTTGTTGGCCGTATATGCGCCGAACGGCCCCGCGACATAGGCGCAGGCTGGGCCGTTATAGTCCTTGATCAACGGGTTGATCTGAAAGCATTCGAGGTTCGCCAGCGCTGCGCCCGCATGATAGGCCATCGCATAGCCGTCGCCGGAGTTCGCAGCGTTTTCGTAAGTGCCGTAAAGGTACCCGGAGGTTGGGAGGCCGAGCCGCCCCGCAGCGCCCATGCACAAAATCACCGCCTTGGCGCGAACGACGAGAAACTCGGCCGTGCGCGTGTTGACGGCGATGACGCCCGAGATGCGGCCATCCGCATTCTTGAGAAGCCTCGTCGCCATGTAGCGGTTCGTGATCAGAAGCTGGGCGCGACGAAGCTGGCGGTAGAGCGCCTTTTTCACCGTTTCGCCGTTTGGCATCGGCAGCACGTAAGCGCCGATGTGATGCACCTTCTTGACGTCGAAATCGCCGTTTTCGGTTTTCCGGAAGCGGATGCCGAAACTATCCAACTCCTGGATGACGCCGTAGCAGTTCTGCGCGTATTTCAGAACCGCCTTCTGGTTGACGATGCCGTCATTTGCGATGGTGATTTCCTTCACATATTGCTCGGGCGTTGCGTGACCGGGGATAACCGCGTTGTTCAGCCCGTCCATCCCCATCGAAATGGCGCCAGACCGCTTCACATTGGCCTTTTCCAGTAATATGACCTTGGCGTTCGGATTCCGGCGTTTTGCCCGCAGCGCCGCCATCGGGCCTGCTGTGCCGCCGCCGATCACCAGCACATCGCAAGATACTTCATCCTGGCCATCAACGATCTGATCCATGCTCATTTCGCCTCCTCCTTTGCGATGTCGGCCAGCAATGGCCATGGATAAATTCCGCGATTGTCGCCGTCGGAGAAGGCGATGTTGACTGCATAGCCGCCAACAAGCTGCATGTGCGAGATAGCGAGCGGCGCGGCAGAGTAGGTGCGCCTGCCGTCAAGCGCGCCTCGCAGAGCGGACGCAGAACGGCAGTTGGCCCACAGGGCATTCGCGGTCACTTCGCTAACGGCGCCGTCATCCCAGACGATCCGTAACAGACGGCCGCCATCGCGTACTTTCAGATCACTCGGCTGCATGAATTTTCGCGGCTCCTTGAGACCATGGGAAAGATTATGAGACCGGCGTGGGTCGCTCGATAGCAATTAGTTTGCATCGCTCTGTCGCAGATATGTCAACGAATTGACCGACGCGCCGATCGCCCCGTGGCAAAAAAAGGAAACTGAACCGGAGACTGATCATGAGCGCCGTCACCCAGGAAACCGTGCTGTCCGTCCGCCACTGGAACGACGGGCTGTTCAGCTTCAGTTCGACGCGCACGCCGACATTCCGGTTCGAGAACGGGCAGTTCACCATGATCGGGCTGGAGGTCGACGGCCGCCCGATCCTGCGCGCCTACAGCATGGTCAGCCCCAACCATGAGGAAACGCTGGAGTTTTTCAGCATCAAGGTGCCGGACGGCCCGCTCACCTCG
>JBGSLP010000445.1:0-7513 GCA_041740655.1 Alphaproteobacteria bacterium | reverse complement strand
GGGACCGAAAAATCCACCCCCTTCAAAATCTGCCGCTCGGGGTCATAGGCAAACTTCACGTTCTCGAAACGGATTTCGCCTTTGGCGACCTCAAGAGGTTTGGCGCCCGGCCGATCAATAACCTCGGCCTTCTGATGAATGAGGGCGAACATATCCTCGATGTCGATCAGCCCCTGCTTCAGTTCGCGGTAAATCATTCCCATGAAATTCAATGGCACATAGAGCTGGATCAGCATCGCGTTGATCATGACGAAATCGCCAAGCGTCTGCGTGCCCGCCGCGACGGCGCGCGCCGACAGCAGCATGCTAACTGTCAGGCCGATGGTGAAAATGATGGCCTGGCCGGAGTTGAGCAGCCCCAGCGAGGTGTAGGTGCGGATCGCCGCCTGCTCATAGCGCGCCATGGATTTATCGAAGCGTCGCGCCTCCCAAGCCTCAGCGCCGAAATATTTCACCGTCTCGAAATTGAGTAGGCTATCGACCGATTTGGTGTTGGCTTCCGTATCGCTGTCATTGAGTTCACGACGGATCGCCATCCGCCATTCGCTGGCGACGAAGGTGAACCAGAGGTAGCCGGCAACCGTCAGAAAAACGATCAGCGAATATTCCCAGCCGAAAAAAGCCGCCATCATGGCGAGCACGAACACAAGCTCGATAATGGTCGGTATGAGGTAAAGCACGCCGTTCCGCACGATCATGTCTATCGAGTGCTTGCCCCGCTCCAGCACGCGGCTGAGGCCGCCGGTCTTGCGGTCGAGATGGAATCGCAGTGAGAGCGCGTGCAGATGCTCGAATGTGCGCGTTGCGATCTGCCGCGTGGCGTGCTGGCCGACTTTGGTGAACAGCACATCGCGAAGTTGGGTGAACAGCACCATGGCGATGCGGGCGGCGCCATAAGCGACGACGAGCATGATCGTCACCACGGCGAGTGATGACACGGCCTGCGCGCCTGCCGTGCCAGTCAATCCGTCGACGGCCCCCTTGTAGATGAGCGGCATGAGGACGGTGACGATCTTTGCTGCCATCAGCGCCACGAATGCAAGCGCCACCCGCATTTTCAGATCGGGCCTGCCTTCAGGCCATGCGAAGGGTGCTAAATTCCAGAGGACGGCAAGCTGACCATCTGTTCTCGGCTCATTGGCGCTGTGCGGAGACGCCGGTTCTGAGTGATTGCTTTGCCGCGATAGAGATCTCAAATCGAACCACCATGAATAACGGGCGCTCGTAAGCGCCCGTTCACAAAAATTCCTGCTCTTCAGTTATATAGTTGATCAGCGCGGGACCACCAACCGCTGACTTGGGTAAATCATGTCGGGGTCGCGGATCTGCCCCTTGTTCGAGCGGAAGATTTTCGAATATCGCGCGCCGACGCCGTAGCATCGCCGGGATATGTGCCACAGCGTGTCCCCGCGACGAACAGTGACGCCCACGCATTTACGGCGCGCTGCGATCCGTTTGCGCTTGCGGACGTTCGCGCGCGAACGGGCGGGCGCGCTTCTTGCCGCGTTTGCGGCAGGTTGACTGGCAGTTGCGGCTTTATCAGGCTCGGCTTCGTTGGGAGCGGCCTTCCGCGTCATGTCGGCCCTAGCGGTTTCGAATGGCGGCTGCGCCGTATCTTGCGGTTCCGGGGCGGTGTCAACAGCAGGCGGCGGTTCTGCTTGGGCGATCCTAGCTGTCGGCGCCTCGGTCTGTTCCCGTTCGAAGGTCACTTCTGCGCGCGCCAGCACCTTCCCGGTTACTGGATCGACCTGATCCGCCCGCATCTGATGCGTTCCGGCGGGCAGATCGCTGGCTCCCGCAAATGTCCACGATCCATCCGGCCCGGCGTTCGCCAGACCTACAAATGCGTTGTTGATGTAAAGCATGACACGGCTGCTTGGGGCCGCCTTGCCGTTCATGAAGATTTTGCCGCCCTTGCCGTTTTTTTCATAATCCAGCGCCTCAAACTCGATGCGCGCTGGCGGCGTGTCGGGCTGCGCCTGCACGACGGCGGTTTCCGGCGGCTTGCTCGGCTGCTGCTCGCTCTTCGGTTCCTCAACCGGCTGGAGGACCGGCGGCGCTTGCGGATTGACGCTAGCCACGACCGGAGGCTTTGGCGGAGGCGGCGCAGTTTCAGCAGGCTTGGATGCTTGTACGGGAGCGGTCGGCTCGCTTCCCTGAAGAAGCCTGGTCGGTTTGCCTTTCTCCGACAGCGCGACGACCGGCGGCTGCCTATCGCCTGGCGAGATCGACAACGCGATCTGCTGGTCACTATCGCGCGAATAAACGCTTCGCGGCGAAGTCGCTCTCAATGAGAGCGTGTGATCGCCTGCCGCGAGAGGCTTATCCGGCTGCAACACCCACTCGCCGTTCTCATCGGCTTCGGTTTCGCCAACAACAGTATTCCCGCTTCGCACGCGGAGACGCGAACCGGGCTCGGCCTTGCCCGCCAACACCATATCGCCGCTCTCCTCGACGCGGACAATATCGAATGTCGGCGCGGCTATGGGCTCCTCGGCCAGCTTCGGCGGCTCCGTCGCAGGCGTGTCGAAGAGTCGAGCCTTCAGCCACGGATTTTGCATGGCGACATCCAGCACGCCGCTGGCGCGCAGGTAAAACGCCGCGCCGAATAAAAACAGCAACAGGAAAAGGAGCGGAGCGAGAAACCTGCGTTTCCGCTTCGATGCACCATTATCGTCTGACCTGCTCATGACAGCCTCCTGGGGCGAACGATTGTTTTTAGCGCTCAAGCGCCGTGGGGTTCAAGGCAATAGTTCCTTAATCGCTATTTGCAGAACTCCTTAAGCCTGCCCATCTAGACATGTTCCGAGTACCCTGTCATGGGTACTATCAAGCTGGAAAGACCGCGCAAAATGAGAGACTTAGTGAACCAGACGCAATCAAATGGCAAGCTTCCCGGCCCCACGCCGCGAGCAATCTGCGTATACTGCGGCTCTGGCAAGGGTCTTGATCCGGCCTACGCAAAAAGCGCGCAGGTTTTGGGCAAGTCCATGGCGCAGGCGGGGGTATGTCTGGTTTATGGCGGCGGCAGCAATGGCCTGATGGGCGAAGTCGCGCGCGCGGTCCTCAAGCATGGCGGCCATGTTACCGGCATAATGCCTGAGAATATCTCCTCCATCGAGCCGCCGCTGCGCGAGGTTCAGGAGCTGATTTTCACCAAGAGCCTGCATGAGCGCAAAATGCTGATGTTCGAGCGGTCGGACGCGTTTGTCGCGCTGCCCGGTGGCCTTGGCACGCTCGAAGAACTCGTGGAGCAGCTCACTTGGGCGCAGCTCAGGCATCACGAAAAGCCGGTCGTCATCGCCAATATCGCGGGCTACTGGAACCCGCTACTCGCTCTTTTCCGGGCGATGGAGGGGGAGACGTTCATACGGGCCGGGCTTGAAGCTCGGTTCCTGCTGGTCGAAAAGGCGTTTGAAATCCTGCCTGTCATCAGCCGTTCGTGGGACCCGACGCCGGATCATGCAGATACGTCGCTGTTTTGAGCGGCATGCATGGCGGCAATCTCGATCATAAGAAATTTCGAGATTGTATAAGAGAGCGGGATGGCTCTAACGCTATTGAACGGACAAACGTCCGATTAACAAGAAAACAACAAACAGGGAGTTTTTCATGCGTTTCGTTCTTGCGTCCGCACTCATTCTGGCGGGAGCCGCCGCCACGACAACCAGCGCATTCGCCGTCGAGGTGAAGCAGCGTATTGAAATCGAAGGCGAAATGGCGAAGGTGTGGGATAAGCTCGGTGGTTGGTGCGCGATTTCCGCATGGCATCCGGCGGTCGCCAAATGCGAGGAAGCTAAGGACGGCGACAAAGTCAAACGCACGCTTACGCTGCAAGACGGCGCTGTGGTCAAGGAGACCATGACCAAGACCGAGGCGAACAGCTATAGCTACGTTATCGACGAAAGTCCGTTTCCTGTCGCCAATTACAGCGCAACCTTCTCGGCCGTGCCCGATGATGACGACAAGGATGAAATCAACATTCTCTGGGTCGCAAAATTTGACGCAAAGGGAGTGAAGGATGATGAAGCCGCCAAAATCATGAAGGGCGTGCTCAAGGGCGGGCTGGACAACATCAAGAAGATGTACCGCTGATCGACTGACGAAAATCGCGGGAGGCGTCCTCGGCGACGCCCCCTGCGGCATTGCTAATAGCAGTACTGCTGCAAGCGCCAGCCCTTGACGCGGCACTTGCCCGATTTACCGCATACGCGCACCGGATAGCGCCGATAATCGCAATAGCGGCCGGGTATTGACGGACCTGCCCAGCCGGAATAACCGCGCTGGGGCTTACGGCTGTAATAATTATCCTCGTAGTAGCCTTTGCCGCGATAGGTCGGATACGCCTCGGCGACCGAGATGCAGACCATGGCGGAAGCCATCGCGCTCAATGCGCATCTTGCGATCCAGCTTGTCATCTTTCGCTCCATGGATGATGCCAACAGTCTAGCATCATTTCATAGGGAGCAAAACGGGTGTGCTTGTGCGTCAGCGGACGGCGTTGACGATCACGAAGCTGCTGATCGCGAGGTATATAACCACAACCGCTCCGGCGTACTGGCCAAGAAAATCCCACAGCGCGCCGCGCACCACGCCAAGATTGACCGCCATGCCCGGATCGCCGAAAAACGCCGCCCAGAAACCGATCTGCGCGAGCGCCGCAATGCCGAGCGGCGCGGTGACGAGAAGCGATGGCCAGCGCGAGCGGCCCCGACGGCTAAGGCCCCGCCATAAAAGCCATTGCAGCAGTGGCAGGCCGGCAAGGACAGCCGCCGCGGCGCCATAAAGCCCGAACCAGCGGTCATCGACCTTGCCGCCGATGATGAGGCCCGCAATAATCGCGAGCGCCGCCGTGAGAAAGCTGAAAACCTGAAAAGAGGTGGACTTGTTTTCCATATCTCTCGTCACGTCTCCCGCCGCAATCCAAAGGCGCTCACTGCGAGCGCTGCCCAGCCGATCATCAGCAGAAGTCCTCCATATGGCACGACGCGCGGACTGATGGCGATTGCGCCTGTCGTCTGCGCGTAAAGTCCGCCCGAAAACAGTAGAATGCCGGCGACGAATGCGAAAGCGGCGATCTGCAGCGCCCAGGCAGCGAACGCCGCGCGCTTTCCGTCCGTTATCGCCAGCATCGCCGTGACGCCCAGCAACGCCAGCGCATGCAGGCCGTGATACATGACGCCAGTTTCGAAAGTCTTTACGCTCGCAGAAAAGCCGTCCGACCGCAGGACGTGCGCGCCGTAGGAACCGGCGACGACAGCAAGCATCCCCATCACGCCCGTCACGAACAGCCAGAAACGATAGGACATATGGCGCTTTCCAAGCGAGAGCCGCAGATTACTTGGCGGCCTGTCGTGCCTCTAGCCAGTTTTTCATGAAACTGATTTCTTTCTGCTGGGAAGCGATGATTTCCTCCGCCAGACGCTTCAGGCCCGCATCGGTCCCGTGCTCAATAAGCACTTTCGCCATGTCGATGGCCCCCTGATGGTGCGGGATCATCCCGCGCACGAAATCCGCATCCGCATCGCCGGTATATTTGATGTCCATATCCTTATGCATTTTGGACATGACCGCTACGTAGTCCTTCACGGCGGCAGACTGCTCGGTCGAGGTTTCCTGAGACGCTGCCCCGTGCCCTTGGTGCGATCCAGCGTTGTGCCCCTCGTGGCCGCCATGGCCTGAATGTTGAGCGCTTTCGTGATTGTGCGAAAACGCGGCCGACGACAGTGTTAACGCCGCGCAGAACATTACTATCGATGAAAATCGCGACATGCTTTTTCCTCTATTGTTTCCTACCTCGCATACCACGCGGACGCTGTGAAAACCAATCACGGCTATCTGACTACGCAGGCTTATGCGGCGCAGGCGCTCCGTCCTTCAGCAATTTGTACGTAATGGAATCGAGCAGAGCCTCGAACGACGCGTCGACAATATTGGGCGATACCCCGACCGTGAACCACCGGCGGCGTGTCGCCTTGTCATGGGTCTCGACCAGCACCCGCGTCACCGCATCCGTGCCGCCGCTCAAAATGCGAACTTTGTAGTCAACCAGTTCGATGTCTTTGATGTAGTCCTGATAGACGCCGAGGTCGCGGCGCAGGGCCTGGTCGAGCGCGTTTATCGGGCCATTGCCCTCGCCGGCGCTGATCGTCGTCTCTCCGTTCACGCGCACTTTCACCGTCGCCTCCGACACCGTGATCAGCGCGCCGAGCGCGTTATGGCGTCGCTCCACCAGCACGCGGAAGCTCTCCACCTCGAAATAGCGCGGCACGTCACCAAGCGCGCGGCGGGCGAGCAACTCGAACGAGGCTTCCGCCCCTTCATAGGTATAGCCGATGGCCTCGCGCTGCTTGACTGCCTCCAGCAACTCGCCGACGCGCGGGTCGTCCTTCTCTATGGCGATGCCGGCGCGGCTGAGTTCGGCGAGAATGTTCGAGCGACCCGACTGCGCCGAAACCAGCAGCCGCCGTGCATTGCCAACGCTTTCCGGCGGCACGTGCTCATAGGTGCGTGGGTCTTTCTGCACGGCGGAGTCGTGAATGCCGCCCTTGTGCGCAAAGGCGCTTTCGCCGACATAGGGCGCGGCGCGGTTCGGCGCACGGTTCAGCACCTCGTCGAGCAGCCGCGAGGCGTGCGTGAGGTTTTTCAGATGGTCGCGGGTCACGCCGGTGTGAAACTGGGTGGCGTAAGGCTCCTTCAGAACCAGCGTCGGGATGAGCGAGGTCAGATTCGCGTTACCGCACCGCTCGCCGACGCCGTTCAGTGTCCCCTGGATTTGCCGCGCTCCCGCACGCACTGCGGCAAGGCTATTGGCGACTGCGTGCTCGGCATCGTTGTGGGTGTGGATGCCCAGATTGGCGCCGGGGATAACTTGCGCGATTGCAGCGACGATTTCGCTGACCTCGTCGGGCAGCGCGCCGCCGTTGGTGTCGCACAGCACCACCCAGCGCGCGCCCGCTTTGTATGCCGCCTTGGCGCAGGCGAGCGCATAACCCGGGTTGGCCTTGTAGCCATCGAAGAAATGCTCGCAGTCGATCAGCGCTTCACGGCCCGTCGCGACGATCGCCTCGACGGACTGGGTGATGGCCTCGATATTATCCTCGAGCGGCACGCCGAGCGCGACCTCGACGTGATAATCCCACGCCTTGGCCACGAGGCAGACGGCCCCAGCGTTCGCCTCCAGAACGGCGCCGAAACCGGGGTCGTTCGATGCCGAACGCCCGGCGCGCTTCGTCATGCCGAAAGCCGTGAAGTTGGCGGATTTCAACGCAGGCGGATCGGCAAAGAAGCCTGAGTCGACCGGGTTCGCGCCCGGATAGCCGCCCTCGATGTAATCGAGACCGAGCGCGTCGAGCGTCATCGCGATCAGCCGCTTGTCCTCAAGGCTGAAATCGACGCCGAGCGCCTGCGCGCCATCGCGCAGGGTCGTGTCGTACAGGTAAAGTTTTTCCGTCATGCCGCTCCATCTGCCGACGCCACCAGACGCGGTGGCGCGGGCGGCGTTCTGACCCGC
>JBGSLP010000444.1:0-24241 GCA_041740655.1 Alphaproteobacteria bacterium | reverse complement strand
ATCAGCCCTTCGCCTTTTCGTACAGCTTGGTGGCCATCTCGAAGATTTCCTCCGGCTTGTATTCCGGCGTGAAGGCTTCGGAGATGCCTTCATAGTCGTTCATGTCGCCGCCCTGTGGAGGTCCGTCAACCACTTCGAGGTCGCCGCCGTCGGGATGCTTGCCGTTCCAGATACCGGCCATCTCCATGTAATCCTTCGAGTCTTTCGGCGTGAAGCGATATAGGCGGCGGTGCCAGCCCTCTTCCATGTATTTGCGAGCCTCTGGCAGGTCGATATCTTCCACCGCCGGAATCGGCAGCATTTTCGCCATCTGCACGCCCGTGAGTTTTTCGAGCGCCAGCGCATAAGCGCGGGCATGCACGCCGCCACGGGTGAACAGGTAGCCGAGCATCTGGCGCGCGGCCGGGTTGTCGGTCATCTGATAGACGCGCAGCTTGTGGGTGCGGGCGCCGTTTTCCAGGAAGAAGTTGTGCAGCAGATCGAGGATCAGGTTGCCGGAGTTGAATACATAGTCGCCGCTCCAAGCCTGACCATTGGCGTTCGATGGCATTGCGCCGTGCGGGAAGGCGATGTGACCATGCAGGTTCGGGAACGAATTCATCACATGCGCGAAGCTGGCGTCGCCCTTCGTCATGTCGCCCTGCGGCTCCTGACCGTACATGCAGCCATTGACGGCGGCGGCAATCAGTTCGACGTGGCCAAGCTCTTCGGTCGCGATGTTGGAGATGAGCGCATAGTAGGGGCGCAGCTTCTCCTTGTTGCGGAAATTGTAGGACTGGAACATGTAGTTCATCAGCGTCGACATTTCGCCGAAGCGCCCGCCCATCAATTCCTGAACGGCGGCGGCCGCCTTCGGATCAGGGTTTTTCGGCACTGGCATGTCGATCTGCAGTTTGTCGATGCGCAAAAACATTAGACTCTCCCTTAGAGACGCAACCCAGATTTGGGGCGTTGCCACAGCTTACCCCTCCGAATGCGATAGGAATAAGACAATGTTCTTTCATTTTGCATAGGTATCGCCTATGGGTGGCTATGAACTTTGCATCCCTAACGCTGCGAGATCTCGAATATCTGGTTGCGGTCGCAGATTTCGGCGGCGTTACGGCGGCAGCGGCGCATTGCCGGGTCGCACAACCCTCATTGAGCGCGCAGATCAAGAAAATCGAGGTTTCGCTTGAGGTTGCGGTGTTCGAGCGCAGCAAGGGGCGCATGATTTTAACCCCGCCAGGCGCCGCAGTGGTCGATCAGGCGCGCGTCGTGCTTGCGGAGGCTCGTCGGCTGTTCGAGGTGGCGCGCAATGGCGGCGACCCGCTGTCGGGCACGCTGCGACTTGGGGTGATTGCAACGCTCGCCCCTTACCTGATCCCGTATCTCATAGAGCCCATGCAGGAGCGCTTCCCCAATCTGAAAATGGTTTTCAACGAGGGGCTGACGGATGGTCTCACCGCCAAAATGCTCACCGGAGAGCTTGACGCAGCGCTTATATCCACGCCGCTGATCGAAAACCGGCTCCGCATATCCCCGCTCTTTTTCGAGCCGTTTTTCGCGATCTGCCATGCCGCCTCGCCGCTCTGCGATAAGCCCGGCCTTTCCCTTGCGGAGTTGCCGGAGGACGGCATGATCCTGATGGAGGAGGGCCACTGCCTGCGCGGTCAGGCGCTCGATGCCTGCCGCATACGCACCTCAGTGACGCAGCAGCGGCATGCCGCAAGTGTCGAAACGCTGCGCAATCTGGTGGCGGCGGGGGCAGGGCACTCCGTAATCCCGGCGCTGGCCGTGAGGCGCGATCCTAGGCTTGACCGGGCGCTGCGTTATATTCCGCTGCGTGACGCGGACGCCGGACGCACCATCGCACTGGCGTGGCGGGCGAGCGATCCGCGTAGTTCCGGCTACCAGACTCTGAGCGATTTTCTTGCCGCGATAAGATTGCCGGGGATTGTGCCGCTCGCGGTATCGTGATGTTATCCAGCCACATTAAACCCCAGTTCTGGATGAGATTCAAAAGCTCACCCTCACGCCGGAGCGACGTTTGCAGCTTTTGAGAATATACTGGCGCGCGCTTGCCATGCTCTATCCGGAGCGCTGGTTATCAGCGCTGCTGGCAATCGCCAACGTCGCAATTGCCCTCGTCCTGCTGGCCGAGCCGATCCTGTTTGGTAAGGTCGTGGATAGCCTGTCCAAGGGGCAGGACAGTTTCCCCATAATCGGGCTGTGGGCCGCTCTTGGCCTGTTCGGCATTCTCGCCAGCGTCCTCGTTTCCGTGTTCGCGGACCGGCTCGCGCACCGACAGAGGCTTGCCGCCATGAGCCGCGCTTTCGACCGCGCTATCACGTTGCCGATCAGCTACCACGCCGATCTGGGCTCGTCGCGGGTCGTCCGGATCATGCTTGCAGGGGCCGATGCGCTCTTTGCGTTGTGGCTGACATTTCTGCGCGACCATCTTGCCGCCATCGTCAGCATCCTTTTCCTCGTGCCGACTGCAATCGCGCTGGATGCGCGCATGGCGGGCATTCTCGCACTGCTGGCGCTTCTGTACACGCTCGCCAATCTTGAGGTGATCAGGCGCACCCAGATCGGGCAGGCGGTTGTCGAACGACATAATCAGGAAGTCTCCGGCCGGGTGGGCGATGTGATCGGCAACGTGTCCGTCGTCCAGAGCTATGCGCGCCTCGCCGATGAGGGGGCCGCGCTGCGCCAGCTCGTAGGCCAATTGCTCAACGCGCAATATCCGGTTCTGACCTGGTGGGCGCTGTTGACTGTGCTGACGCGAGCGGCGGCGACCGTGACCATGGTGGCGGTCTTCGCGCTCGGGTCGGTGCTTGCAGCGCGGGGCGAAATCACCGTTGGCGAGATCGTCGCCTTTGTCGGGTTTGCAGGGCTGCTCATCGCCAAGCTCGACCAGCTCTCTGGTTTCGTCGCCCGTATCTTCGTCAATGCGCCGACTTTGCAGGCTTATTACGATCTCGTCGACGCCTCCGGATGGCCGCTGGAAAAGAGCGACGCCGCACCCATCGAGCCGGTTGCAGGAGCCGTTGAATACGAGAACGTCACCCTGCGCTTTGCGGCTACGGAGCAGGGGGTGTTCGATCTGAGCTTCTCAGCGGCGCCCGGCGAGGCTATCGCGCTTGTCGGGCCGACCGGCTCCGGCAAAACCACGGCGCTCGCGTTGTTGCAGCGGCTTCGAGACCCGCAAAAGGGGCGCATCCTTATCGACGGGCGCGATATTCGCGACGCGACGCTCACCTCCCTGCGCCAGTCCATAGCCGTGGTTTTCCAGGACGCCGGACTTTTCAATCGCTCGATTGCCGAAAACATCCGGATCGGGCGGCTCGGCAGCACGGACGAGGAGGTCGAGGCGGCTGCGCGACTTGCTGAGGCGCACGACTTCATCATGCAGAAACAGGGCGGATATCAGTTTGTCATCGGCGAGCGAGGCGCATCGCTGTCGGGCGGAGAGCGACAGCGTATCGCCATCGCCCGGGCCATCCTCAAGAACGCGCCAATCCTTATCCTTGACGAAGCGACAAGCGCGTTAGATAATGAAACAGAAGTAAAGATTAAGCGGGCGTTGGAAGCCGTGCGTCGTGGGCGCACAACCTTCATAATCGCTCACCGTCTTTCGACGGTTGCCAACGCAGACAAGATCATCGTCATGGAGAACGGACGAATGGTTGAGTTTGGCACCTTCAGGCAGCTTATGGATTTGGGAGGCGCATTCTCTCGCCTCGTACACGCCGGGGACATAAAATATCCCGAGCAACAGTCAGCAGCCTGAGGAACGATAGGACGGTTAAGGAGTTAGGAACCGGCGTAGTTACGCGGTCATCCATGGAGGGCTACAGTCTCCATGACAAAGGAGTTCTTTACAGTCCATGGGTAATTCTGTTGAATTCCACGGAAAAGCAAAAGTAAAGAATCAAAAAAACCTTTTCTCGACCATCCCTAGCTCCATAAACAGAACTCTAATCAAGCGCTTTCGCGGTCTCCAAAACAGATCATTCTGGCTTTCACTTCTGTTCTCGAAAGTTGGCTTGCTGGCGTTTGTGATTACCGCCGTGCTGGTTTTCAATGTCGCTGTACAGGTTCGCCTGAATATCTGGCATCGCGATTTCTTCAACGCGATCGAGCAGAAGTCGCTCCCGCTCATCGGCGACCAGATCCTTTGGTTCGGGCTTATTGGCGGCAGCCTGCTTTGCGCTGTCGTCGCGCAGACTTTCGCGCATGAACTTCTGAAGGTGCGTCTGCGCGAACGGCTGACAAACGGCCTGCTCCGCCAGTGGATGCGGCCGGGCGAGGCTTATCGCTACCGCATGAGTTCGGCGGATCACGCCAATCCGGACCAGCGCATCCATGAGGACGTTCGCCAGCTCAGCGAGTTGTCCGCCGATCTCGGCATCGGCATCCTCCAGTCATCGCTGATGCTTTTGAGCTTTATCGCCGTGCTTTGGCTGCTGTCCTCAGGCATCGTGCTGCCGATCGGCGGCTATGTTTTCTCCATCCCCGGATACATGGTCTGGTGCGCGATCGGCTATGCAATCGCGGGTTCGTACCTCGCATGGCGGGTCGGGCGCCCGCTGATGGCTCTCAACGCCCAGCGTTATGCGCGGGAGGCCGATTTCCGCTTTGCGCTCGTCCGGGCCAATGAGAGCGCTGAAAGCATTGCCCTGAGCAAGGGCGAAGCTGACGAGCGCGCGCATTTGAACGGCGCGTTCGGCTCCGTGCTGGGCGTCGCGCGTAAAGCGGCTTCCGCGACCGCGAGGCTGACATGGGTCACTTCAGGTTACGGCTGGATCGGCATTGTATTCCCGGTTCTGGTCGCCATGCCCGGTTACATGCAGGGTCATCTCTCCCTTGGCGGGCTGATGATGGTCGTCGGCGCGTTCAACCAAGTGCAGGTTGCGCTGAAATGGTTCGTCGACAACTTTGCCCGCATTGCGGATTGGGCGGCTGTGCTTGGCCGAGTGAATGAATTGAGGCGGGCGCTGGCTGTGCATCAAACCGAGCCATCCCCGGGCGGCTCTTCTCTGCGCGCGGTGACATCCTCTGGCGGCGCGCTGATACTGCGCAATGTCAACCTGCGCTCGCCGTGCGGACGCCTGCTCATCCGCGACGCCTCGTGTGTTATCCGCGCGGGGGAACGGGTCATGATTTCGGGCGCGTCCGGGCTTGGCAAAAGCACGCTTTTCCGCGCCATGGCAGGATTATGGACGTGGGGCGAGGGCCTTATATCGACGCCGGCGCAGAACGTCATGTTCCTGCCGCAGCGGCCTTACCTGCCGTTGGGCTCGCTGCGTCAGGCAGTCGTATATCCGGGCCTCGTCGCGTCCTTCGGCGAAGCGGATATTGCGGTGGCGCTTGGGCGTGTGGGGCTTTCCGAGCTTGTTCCCTCCCTCGATATAGACGATCGCTGGGACCAGAGATTATCTGCGGGCCAGCAGCAGCGGCTCGCCTTCGCGCGCCTGCTCCTCCATAAGCCAGAGTGGGTTTTCCTCGATGAGGCGACATCGGCGCTGGATGAGGCCAATCAGCGGATTTCGATGTCGATTTTCGACAAGGAACTGCCGGACTGCACGGTGATCAGCATCGCCCACAATCCGGAGCTTGAGGCTTTCCATGAAAGGGTTTTGCGCGTGGTCGCAGGCGAGAATGGCGCTCGCCTCGCTGAAAAGCCGCGCGACGCTGCGATCATCGTGTCCGGCCGGACGCCCCTACCCAAGCAGAATTTGCGGCAAGCCCCGCGCTTGGGCTCATCCGGCCTTTACAATCTGGCGTCTCCTGGGCGGCCCCCCATCGAACTGGGCCGCAGCGTAGGCTCGCGCCTCGGCGACAGCGATCCCGGGGCCCTTGAGCGCAAATCGGACGCTTTTGCAATGCTCGGGGCGAATATCGAGGCGTTTCGCATGCGCAAGCGCGTAACCGTCGCCCCGCTTGAGGACAAGCCTGTCGTGATCAAACTGAAGGGGCAATCGGTGCGCTCCGATGGCGGGGTGGGAGCCGCTTAAGGCCTCGCGCCGGTCAAGCCGGAGCTTCAAACCCACTTGTTGACGGTGCAGGATTGAGGTTGAACGAGGAGCCTAAACCCGCTATGCGAGATCAATCTTGCAGCGGAGACAGGACAATGCTTCGCGTTCTGGTCGCGTTTCTCAGTTCAATTTTCCGCATCGTCAACCTATTCGTTCCCTGGCACAGGCTTCCGATCAGTTTGGGTGTGGCGAACATTGTCGCCCTGCAACATGATCTGCGCCGCCGCAATCTTTTCTCCACTGAACGCGCGCCCCTCAGTGCGCCTGACCCCGGCGGCTTCGATATTCGCGGCTGCCGAACCGCTGACGGCTCTTATAACGATCTGGGCGACCCGGCGATGGGCATGCGCGGCATGCGCTTCGGTCGAAACGTGCCGCTCAAATTCTCTTATGCTGAGAAAGAGCCGCAGCTTTTCACGCCCAATCCGCGCCTCATCTCCACGAAGCTGCTCGCGCGCAAGGGATTTATCCCAGTTCCATCACTGAACCTGCTGGCGGCCGCATGGCTTCAGTTCATGACCCATGACTGGTTCAGCCACGGGACCAACGACGCCAACCGGCTGATCAACGTGCCCCTGCCGGAAGGCGATGCGTGGAACGAGCCCGGTCATATCCCCGGTCATATCAGCGTGCAGGCCACCTACGCCGACGCGGTGACGTCGGATGCGGACGCTGGCATGCCCGCCGCCTTCCGCAATTTCGAGACGCACTGGTGGGATGGTTCGCAGATTTACGGCAGCACAGCGGAGCGGCTCCGGCAGGTCCGCGGCGACGCGCAGGGCAATCTCGTGCCGGGCGGCAAGCTGCATCTTGAGCCGAACGGACGCTTCAAGATTGACCCCGCGAACGGCGTGGAGATGGCTGGCGTCAATATCGGCTACTGGCTTGGCCTTTCCATTTTCATGGTGCTGTTCACGCGCGAGCATAATGTCATCGCGGACAGGCTGAAGGCCGATTACCCGAACGCGGAAGACGAATGGATTTTCCACAAGGCGCGCCTCATCAACGCGGCGCTGATGACCAAGATCCATACCGTTGAGTGGACGCCCTCGATCCTCAACACGCCGACGCTGCGCTACGCGATGCGGGGAAACTGGTGGGGCATCATGGGCGAGGCCTACGAGAAGGCCTGGGGCCGCGAGGCGTCGTCCGACCTTATCCAGGGCATCCCCGGCTCCAACGCCGATCATCACTCCGCTATGTACAGTATGACGGAAGAGTTCATCTCCGTTTACCGGATGCACTCGCTCATCCCGGACGAGGTGACCTTCCGCAGCCTGAACGGCAACGCGGTGCTGGAAACTCAGCCGCTACAGGAAATTGCGGGCAAGAAAACCCCGGCCATCTATGATCGGATGAGCGTCCCCGACATCTGGCATTCGATGGCGATCGCCCATCCGGGGCTGCTCTGCCTCCACAACTATCCAAACGCGCTGCGCAAATTCAAGGAACAGGACGAGCCGGACGCCGTCGGGCAGGTGATCGACCTTGCGACTATCGACATCCTGCGCGACCGGGAGCGCGGGGTTCCACGATATTGCGAAATGCGCCGCCGTATGCGTATGCGCGTGCCCGAGACATTCCTTGAGATGACCGGCGGCAACGAGGAAATCGCGAAAGAATTGGCGGAAGTCTATGACGATGTCGAGGATGTGGATCTACTCGTCGGCTGCCATGTCGAGCCGCTGCCGCCCGGTTTCGGTTTTTCGGACACCGCCTTCCGGTTCTTCATCGTCATGGCGACGCGCCGCATCAAGAGCGACCGTTTCTACACCGATGATTTCAACGAGCGCACCTACACGCCGGCCGGCATTCAGTGGATCCGCGACAATGGCCTCCCCTCCGTGATCAGCCGCCATATGCCGGAGTTGTCCACCAAGGTGAACCGCGTCACCAATGCGTTTTTCCCCTGGCCTCTCGATTGACCATGGGCGAGGGGAGGCGGACATGGCGCGACATATAAGGTTCTTCGGGCTCGCCTCGCTGGTGGTGACGGATGCGCCGGAGGAAATCGAGCTATTTCTGAAGCATCCAGGTCTTGACCGCGAATACCTCGTCGCAGGGCCGATCATAAACCGCTTCATCGCTCGCTCCGTGAAGCGCCAGTTCAGCCTTAACGGCCGCTACTGGATGTCGCTGCGCTCGCGCCATGACGCGGAACGGGTCGCCAGCCAGGGCAAACTTCGCCAGCGGCTTGACGGCTTTAGCGCCGTCGCATCCTGGTCGCCGGACGCTGTCGAAACGCTTGGCGAGTATGTGGCGGGCGCAGGCTCAAAAGACAAAGCGCATGCGGCGCTCGCCTATGCCGCCGCCTTTCCGTTCCGCTCGATGACGCCGGGCGGCGATGCGGGCTTCAATGTCGCGCAATACAGACAGATTTTCGCCCTCTACCGGCGCATCAACCGGACGCGCCGTCCGCTATCCCCGCGCGGCCTTTTCATCCGCTTGACCCGCGGCGATGTGCGGGCGCGCAACGCACTCCTTCGTTTCATGGGCGGCGATCAGAACGGTCTTCATTCCGTAGCGGTGACGCTCGACAACGCCATACCGCTGCTCGAAAACATGCGCACAGCATTCGGCAAACGGCGCATCCGCAAGCAGTCCGGAACTGCTGCGCCCGTCATCGATCGCAGCGCGCCGTTCCCTTGGGCGGAGGTGCGAACCGCGCCGGTCCTCGTTCTGCGGCAGGCGCGCGAGCCCATCATGCTGCCGAGCGTCGCGGATCGCCTGCCCGCCAACACCCTTGTGATGATGCGCATGCGCGACAGCCTCGAGGCGAGCCCGCCAGGAGGCTACGAACTCGCCGCCAAAAGCTGGTCCTATTGCCCAGCGACGCGTTACCT
This sequence comes from Alphaproteobacteria bacterium, assembly GCA_041740655.1. GTDB lineage: Bacteria > Pseudomonadota > Alphaproteobacteria > Rhizobiales > Rhodomicrobiaceae > JAWXCE01. The sequence goes on along the minus strand of JBGSLP010000444.1, from coordinate 15,375 downwards.
CCACGCGTTTTTCGGCGCGGTCTGGCAGGCGGCGCTAGCGCCGGAAAGCGGCTCGCAGTCGGGCGTCCCCACCTTGCAGGGGGCCGCAGCATGAGCGCCTCGGTGCTGTCGCCGCTGAAAATGCGAAATCTTGAGGTGAAGAACCGAATTTTCCGCTCCAACATTTCCGGTCGTTTCGACAACGAGGACGGCAGCCTCACCCAGACCCGCATCAACTGGGAACGCCAGTTTGCGGAGGGCGGGGCAGGCGCGATCATATCCTCGTATGTGCCGGTGCTGATGAGCGGCCGCATCATCGCGGGCTACGCGACCATTCACGATGACAGCTTCATTCCACTGTGGGCGAAGGTGGCGCAGGCGGTCCACGCGCATGACTGCAAATACATCATGCAGCTCAGCCATGGCGGGCGGCAGATCGACGTGCCGGGCCTCCATAACCAGTATCGCGCCGGCCTCAGCTCGACCAACCGCTCGGAAAGTCTGCACGGGTTTCCGGCCAAGGCGATGTCAACGGCCGAGATCGACCACATGGTCGCGTCATTCGCGAACGCCGCCTGGCGCGCCCGCGAGGCCGGAATCGACGGCGTCGAACTGCATGCGGCGAACGGATATCTGTTTACGCAGTTTCTGTCGTCCGGCATCAATGACCGCACGGACCGCTATGGCGGCGGGCTGTTCAATCGTGCGCGGTTCCTGCTGGACGTTATTCAGGCTATTCGCGCCAAAGTCGGTCCGCGCTATCACCTTCAGGTCAAGCTATCGGCGATCGACTACAACAACCTCATCCCGACCGAGGGGCGAGGCAACAGCCTCGACGAAATGATCCAGGTGGCGCGCTGGTCGCAGAACGCCGGCGCCGATGCGCTCCACGTCTCCGTAGGCTCGCTGTTCCCGCACCCGCTGAACCCGGCTGGCGACTTCAGCTTCAATACCATCGCGGCAACCTACGACGCGATGCTGTCGTCGGGCACGCAGACGCTTCGCAATTACATGCTTTTCCGCTTCAGCCTGCTGCGACCGATCTTCCGTTGGCTGTGGTTCCGCATGAAATCGGGCCGTCCGGTGGAGGGCGTCAGCGCGGACGAGGCCTACGCCATCAAGCAGGCCGTGACCATTCCCGTCATCAGCACCTGCGGCTGGCAGACGCGAAGCGTGATCGATCGTCATCTGGCTAACGGCTATTTCGACGGGGTTTCCATAGCGCGCTCGCTCATCGCCAATCCCGACCTGCCCCGGCAATGGGCGGCGGGCGCCGACAGCCCGGCAAGGCCTTGCACCTACTGCAATAAATGCCTGCTGAACGCGCCGAAAAACCCGCTCGGCTGCTACGACGAGACCCGGTTCGGCGGCGACCGCGCGCGGATGATCGAGGCGATCATGCGCATTTATGACGTAAAACCCGAACTGCGTGTCGCCGCACATGCGGCGCCAAGTGAGAGGGCGGCATGACGCGCGGCATCAACGAGCCATCCATCACCGAGGTGCAGGAGCGTTTCGAGCGCAATGCCGGGCTGTGGCGGGCGCTTTTCGTGCTAATCGTCGCCGCTCTCGTGGCGGGCGTTATCGTTCTCGCGCTCTCGGTTTACGGCGCTTACATAGCCCTCAGCACCTACGGCAAAACCTACGCGGACGACAAAACCCACTTCAAATACGGCTCGATCGGAGCAGAGCTGGCGAATGGCCTGCCATACCGCCTGCTTGTGGTGATGCCAAAAGCCTTCCCGGAGTATTTCGCCGACAAGGACAATAAGTTCCTGACCGATCTCAGCGCTTTCGGCTTCCTGTACGAGCACGACAAATCGTTCGATATTTACGACAGCTTGCCGGCCAACGAAAGACAGCCGGACAACCACCGTTTGCCAATCGGCTTTGCTAAGGGCGTGCGCCAGTCTGTCGATGTCGCGTGGTTCAACTGTGCGGTATGCCACGCCGGTAAGGTGTCTTTGCCTGATGATGGCGGCGACCGGATTATTCTCGGCATGCCTTCGAACACCGTCGATCTGGAGCGCTTCTTTCTGGCGCTCTTTGACTCTGCGGTCGACAAGCGGTTCACGTGGAAGCATCTTCGACCGCTGATGGAAGCCGAGGGCTTTTACTTCAATTTGATCGAAAAACTGATGTGGGAATGGCTCGTTATTCCAAACACCCGCACCGGCCTGCTTGAGCGGCGCGACCAGTTGCTGCCGCTTTTGCGCCCGGGCCCGAACACGGCCGATAGAACTGGCAGCGAGGTCTGCCCCTATCCTGGCTCCAGATCGGACGAACCGGTCGAAGGGGAATACCGTCGCGAGCGCGGTGAGCGCAAGGAGGAAATCACCCTCAGCAACGACTACGCGCCGCCAAAACCAGAGACCTTGACCGGCTCGATACCCTGGGGGCCGGGCCGCGTCGACACCTTCAACCCGTACAAGCTCATCCATTTTGGCATAAAGCCCGAATGCCTCTCCGAGAAGGAGCGCGTGGGCGCAGTGGATTTCCCCACGATTTTCCTCCAGCGTCCACGCGGCGAACGCGGCATGCACCTGCATTGGGATGGCAACAATGCGAGCCTGAAGGAGCGCAACCTGAGCGCGGCTTTCGGCGCGGGCGTCACCGAGGCGACGGTCGATTTCGTATCTATCCGCAAGGTGGCCGCGTGGCTGGGAGACCTGCAGCCGCCGCCAAGTCCCTACAAGCTCGATCCGGCAGAGGTCGCGCGCGGCAAGTCCGTTTATATGGATAACTGCGCCTCATGCCACGGCTATCAGGATGGCGCCGCTTACGTGTTCGAGGGAGCAAAGCTCGGACAGGTGGAGGACATCTCATATGTCCAGACCGACCCGGCGCGGCTCGACAGCTACACCAAGCGGATGGAAAAATATCAGAAAGAGCACTTTTTCCGCTTTCAGGACGGCGGCTATTTTTCATACGTCGTCAATTTCATGCAGCGGCGGGATAAGAACAGCCCGTGGCGCTTTCTCGGGCGTGAAACCCAGCAATTTCAGAACTTCAAGAAAACCAACGGCTATGCAAATGCGCCGCTGGACGGCCTCTGGCTCCGCGCGCCGTATCTGCACAACGGTTCGGTGCCAACGCTCGCGGCCCTGCTGGAGCGCCCCGAAAATCGGCCCAAAAGTTTCCAGCGCGGCCTGACGAAACTCGACGCTGAAAACGGCGGCTTTATCGCCCCGAATTGCCGTGTGAACGCAGGCGGCTTCCCAACGGACTGTTACAGCACGATCACGGCGGCGGGCGCACCGGCGCGGGGGAACGGCTCGGGCGGTCATCTTTATGGAACTGGTTTGCCGGCGGATCAAAAACGCGATCTGCTGTCATACCTGAAAAGCTTTTAGGGCGGCGAGGGAGGCTGGAATGGCAAGGCAGAATCCTCGTCCAAGGCGCCGCTTCCGCTTCTCGTGGCGCCGCGCTGTATGGAACGGCCTCAAAATCGCGGTTCTGGTCGCTATCCTGGTAACCGGTTGGCAGACCTATGTGCACCTGTTCGAGCGCAGCGAACCCGAATACGCGACCGACGAGGAGTTCTTCAAATACGGCGGCATTGGCAACGAGAACGATGACGGGCTGCCGTTCAAGATCTGGAGCGTGCTGCCCGCTGTGTGCCCGAAGCTCATCGGCCCACAGGGCTACGAGCAGTTCGGCTTCCTGTTCGAGGAGGGCAAAGACTGGCCCGTCGGCTTCTCCAAAAACCGCATCGGCTTTGACCGGGTTGCGATCAACTGCGCCGTATGCCATAGCCAGCGTTATAAGCTATCGCCGAACGCCACGCCCGTGACCGTCATCGGCGGCGCGGCGAACCGCCTCGACTCGCAAAACTATCTCCGCTTCATTTCGGCTTGCGTCGGGGGGCCGGATTTCACGGCGGATAAAGTCATCGCCGCCGTCAGCGAGAGATTTCCCGAAACGTCATGGTTTGAAAACCTGCTTTACCGGGTAGCCGTCATCCCGATGATGCGCGACGCCACCCTGAAAACGGTTACCGAGCGCTACGCCTGGACCTGGGATCGGCCCGCCTGGGGGCCGGGGCGCGTCGATCCCTTCAATCCGGTGAAATTCGACTATCTGCGCCAGCCTATCGACGCCACCGTCGGCAACTCCGACATCATGACCATCTGGAACGCGACGGAGAAAGAGGCGCTCAGCAAGAAGCTGCATCCGAACCAACCTATTTACTGGCATTGGGATGGCCTGAGCAGCGATCTCTGGGAGGTCATCCTCAATTCGGCGTTCGGCGACGGAACGCGCAAAAACGAATACAAGGAAGAAACCTTCCGCCGTATCGAGGCTTATCTGCGTAACCTGAAGTCGCCAAAGGCGCCCATGCGCGTCGATCCGGCCCTGCGCGCGGCAGGGGAGGCGGCTTTCAATCGTGAGTGCGCCAGTTGCCATGGCGAGACCGGCGCCCGCACGCTCACGCTCATCCCTGCCGCCGAAATCGGCACGGATGACAATCGCCTCAAAATGTGGACGCAGGCGGCGACCGACGCGTACAACAAATATGACGACGAGAAAGGCCGCTGGAATTTCGAGAACTTCAACAATATCGAGGCTTATCTCGCGCAGCCGCTCGCTGGCGTGTGGCTGGCCGGGCCATATCTGCACAACGGCTCGGTGCCAACCCTCGACGACCTGCTGAAGCCGCCCGCCCAGCGCCCGCGCAGCTTCGTGCGGGGTTTCGAGGAGATCGATCTTGTCCGGGGAGGGTATGCCGCGCCGCTATGCGATCCAGCGTCCTATCAAGGGCCGGGCTTTTGCTACGACACCGCTCAGCAGGGCAACAAGCCGGACGGTCACAACTATGGCACGGGGCTGAGCGAGGCCGAGCGGCGCGCGCTCGTCCATTATTTGCTAACGCTCTAGAGGCCGGGAGGAGAAGCGCATGACCCTGTTCAAGCAAATCGTCAGGTTGCGCATACTGGCGCTGCTTGCGGTAGCGCTCTACGCGCTGATCGATCCTGCAAGCTTCCCGGCGTCGCTAGGCGGCGGCGAAACGGTCGACGCTGACTGGGTGCGAGCGGTCGGCGTACTTTTCATTTTCATAGCGTTCGCTTATCTGCCGTCCGCCATCGCGCCGAGCCGGACGCATCTGTCCAATCTGTTCCCGCTGCTCGCGCCGGTCATTCCGGCCGTTCTGTTTGTCTGGATCGGCGGGCCGTTTCTCTGGCTTGCTTTGGTGGAGCTGGCGTTTCTGCTGGCGCTTCACCTCAGTTTCAGGCGCGACGCCATCCGCTGGCTCATGGCGCGCCCTTAGGGCTATTCAGCGCCGTTTACAACTAACTGGCTAGCGCCCCCGACATTCTCTCCACGACTATGTTGCCATCCTTTATGGCCCGGAGCTTTACCTCTCGGCCGGCAAAGGTCGTACGCTTTAATTCGTCGAGCATCGCAGCAGCCGTAGCAGCGGTTCCAATAACATCGATAATCCATAAATGATCGCCGGAAGTCCAATCGGCATGGGAAAGCTGCAGCGGCTTATCGAGATCGCTGGCTAGCTTTCTGTCCAGTTCGTCCGAGACGCGCGCCCATATCACTACGCCCACCGGCATTCCAGGAACGTCCGAGTCGTCTTTCGGCTTGGCCTTTGCGACAAGATATTGCTTGCTCAGGATCGGTGGAACGAGGAGAGCTTCGACCTGCGCCAGCGCCATAGAACGATGCGGCGTCGATCGCATGAGAACTGATACGATTTCGCCGAAAGCCGCCGCCTTGAATTTGGACGCCAGCGCGCGCTTTACGCCTTCATCTTTGTCGATCTCGGCTTCGCCAGCGACATGGAATCCCTGGACCTGATTATCGTTTGTCATGACGTATGCTCCGCGATTGAATGGGCGCGCTAGATTATTCCTCACGCCACGCTTTGCTCAGGCTCACCATGATCGGCTGCATGATGTAGTCGAGAGCCGTTCGAGAGCCTGTCTTGATGATCACTTCCGCCGGCATGCCCGGAACCAGCTTTTTGTCGCCAAGCGCTTTCAACTCTTCTTCTCCGACATGTACGCGAGCCAGATAGTGAGGCTCTCCCGTGCGCGGGTCGGTGATCCGGTCCGCAGAGATGTATGCGAACTTGCCTTTGACGATCGGCGTAGTGCGCTGGTTGAAGGCTACAATGCGAACATCCGCGTCCTGCCCGACAATGAGGTTGTCGGCGTCCGCAGGCTGGATTTTCGCTTCGATCACCAGTTCGTCCTTATCAGGCACGATTTCTGCGACAACCTGGCCCGGGTTTATGACTGCGTCGTTATTGTGAACGGTCATATTAACCACGGCTCCAGCCACCGGCGCCCGCACCACTATGCGTTTGAGGCTGGTTTCAGCCGCTGTCATGCGTTCTGTCAGGTCGATCATTTTCGTCTGAACATCGCGCAATTCGGTTACCGCCTGCTCGCGGAATTTCCTGTCGAGTTGTAGAATTTGGAGTTTGGTCTCTCCGATATTCTTTTTTGTTCGGGCGATGTTGGCTCGCAGTTCGCCGCGCTCGCCTTCAAGACGCGCCTGTTCTCGCTCCAACGCCAGGACGCGCGTGATCGCTGCGAGGCCTTGCTGATACAAGGATTTCAGTCCGGTCAATTCTTTCTCGATAAAGCCGATCTGCCGTGATTTCGCCAGATGCTGCGACTCGAGACCAGAAATCTCCTCATCGAGCTGAGAAACGCGCTCACCCAGAATTTCGCGTTCGCCGTCTGTTGACGTCCTGCGCGCTTGGAACAGGCTTGTTTGCCCCGCGATCAACGCGGCAATTTCCGGTTCAGCCCGGCGATCCATAATCGCGGCAGGAAAAACGATCTGCGTAAGCCCGTCCTGCTCGGCTTTGAGACGCGCCTCAATCGCCAGATTGCTGTCGGCGCCCGCACGCAATATCCGATAGTTGGCGCGCGGATTGGTGTCGTCAAGAACCATGAGCGGCTGGCCTTCTTTAACCGTGTCGCCATCTCGCACGAGAATTTTCGCAACGCTACCACCCTCGACGTGCTGCACCGCTTTACGGTTGCTGTCGACTGTCACATAACCGCTGGCGACAATTGCGCTGGCCAGTTGAGCAGTCCCGCCCCAGACGCCAGCGCCGCCAATAATGATGAGTACAACAGTGAGGCCGAGAAGTGTCGCGCTTCGGATGCTTGTCGGCACATCCTCCTGGCTTGACAGGGCCTGCTGGTTGATCGATCTAAACGGTAGCTTCAGCATGCGCTTATGACTTCTCCACAGCGCGGATCATCCGCACCGCCGCCTTGTCGGCGACGCTCTCTTTCGTGGCGGGTCGCGTAAGATGAGCCAGCACTTGGTCGCGAGGCCCAAACGCCTCGACCCGACCGTTTTGGAGCACCAGCAGTTTATCGCAAACGCCGAGGATACTGGTATGATGTGCTATGAGCACAACCGTGCCTCCGCGATTTTTGACAGTCTGGATGGCGCGACGGAGCGCGTTTTCGCCTTCCTGATCAAGATTTGCGTTCGGCTCATCGAGCACTATGAACGCAGGATCGCCGTATAACGCACGAGCCAATGCAATGCGTTGGCGCTGCCCGGCGGACAAAACGCGCCCGTGTGCGCCAATGCGGGTTTCATACCCCTCCGACAAGCGCAGGATCATGTCGTGCGCGCCAGCCTCCGCCGCCGCCCGCAGCACCAGTTCCGGATCAGGGACTCCCATTCGCGCGATATTTTCTGCAACGGCCCCTTCGAACAATTCGACGCCTTGCGGCAGATAGCCGGTATACGGGCCACGCTCGGACGCCTTCCATTTAGCGACATTAATACCATCGAGTCGCACCTGACCGGCGGCCGGCTTCCAAGCACCGATAAGGAGCCTCGCCAAGGTCGACTTGCCAGCCCCGCTTGGTCCGATGACGCCAACAACCTCGCCCGGCTCGAGCGTGAAGGAGACGTTCTGTATGGTCGCCTTCGCTTGCCCGGGAGGAGCGGCAATCAAATTTTCGACTGAGATGCGGCCTTGCGGACGAGGCAGGGACATAGCCTCGGCCCGATTATCCGCGCCGCTCAGTAGTTCGGTCAGTCTTGCGTAAATGCCGCGAACCGAAACGACGTTTCGCCATTGGCCAATCAACGCCTCGACAGGAGCGAGCGCGCGTCCCATGATAATCGACGAAGCGATCATGACACCCGGCGTGATCTCCTGGCGGATGACAAGCCATGCGCCAACCCCAAGCATCGCGATCTGCAGAACCGGGCGCAAAAATTTCGCTGCCGCTGTAAGCCCCGACGCAACGCCCGTCGCTTTCGCGCTGCTGATAAGCATGGCACGGTGATGCTGCCGCCAGCGCTTGAGAACGTTCGGCATCATTCCCATCGCCTCGATTGCTTCCGCGTTCGAGAGGCTGGCGTCTGCAAAACCGTACGCCGCCTGAGCGTGCGCGCTAGCCTCGCTGTATTTGCGCCGTGTTGCAAACTCACCAATGGCCGTCAGTGTAAAAAGCGCCAGCGCGCCGGCCAGCGCCACGAAGCCCAGCAGAGGATGAATGAAGAAAATCGCCGCCATAAAAAGCGGCGTCCACGGCGCGTCGAAAAACGCGACCAGACCGGGGCCGCTCAGAAAGCCCTTTAGTGTTTCAAGGTCGCGAAGCGATTGGCCGGCGGAGCGTCCTTCTTTGGCGAGGTTGTGAGCAACAATTGCTTCCATCACGCTGGTACCAACGCGCTCGTCTAGCCTCGCCGACATTCGCAGCAGCAACTGATTGCGCACGAACTCAAGAAACGCTTGGCCCAGCAACAGCCCAGCCGCCAGCACCGTCAAGGTAACGAGAGTTTCGAGGCTGGCGGACGTGAGAACTCGATCATATATTTGCAGCATATAAAGCGGGCCAGTGAGCATCAAAAGATTGATCACAAAGCTAAATATGCCGACCAGAATAAAAATCTTTCTGGACTCGCCCAGGGCGATTTGTAGTTGAGATGTTAAAGCCGTCTTCTTCGGGCCCAAAGCAGCACTCAAGATGAAAACTGATTATTCACGAATATTGACCCGCCTTTATTCGAGGCGGGCCTTTATTTCTGCAACTATGACGCGAACTTAGACAATTGAGTCATTGTTGTCAAAGATTAGATTCAACTCGTTTAAATCGTCGATTATAGCGTTGTTAACCGTCAACAATCCACCCTTCCGAAGCGTGAAAACCACTCCGGCGTCGGTTTCCTGCGCCTGATCAAGCGCTTCGTCGAGAGAGTCGAATTTGAACTTGCTAAGGTCAAGCGTGTCCAACTCGGCGTCAAAATCGAGTATAATGTCGACGCCATTTTTTGATGATATGAAGAAGATATCCGAACCGGCTCCGCCCTGCATGAAGTCGTTTCCGTTGCCCGATATGAGGATGTCATTTCCATCACCGCCGATGAGGAAATTGACGCCGGCGCCGCCGTCTAGCCGGTCGTTGCCCGCGTTTCCGTAGAGATAATCGTCGCCTTTTTCGCCGCGCAGGAAGTCGTTGCCCTCTCCGCCGGAAATGCTGTCGTCTGCTTTGCCGCCCTTGACGTTGTCATCGCCGAGGCCAGCGAGAATGTTTGAGCCGTTCTTGTCTGCCTTGAGCTTATCGGCGCCGTCCGTGCCGAAGGTGACATCATCCAACACGCCATCTTCACGAGCGGCAAGATTTTGTATGCGCTCATCGAGCGACTGCGGCGTATCGGCCTCATTATAGGGCGTGTCAGCGAAGTTCTCGGCAAAGTATTGCTCAAGTGCGTCTTGCTCGCCGATGCCGGTGTCGACTCTGTCTTTTGCACCGATCGCCGCGAACGGGTAGTTGTCGCCGCCGCTCGCAAGGAAGTTCAGCGTAACAATGCGGAACTCGCGGTTCGGATCGCCGACCAGTTCGCCATCCTGAACGATGACCTCGACGATGTCGCCGTTCTCGTTTGTAATGGCGAGGTTCTGAATGCGCTCGCCCGGACGAGTGACCTCAGTTCCGTTCACGCTAACGGTTTGCGCCTGCTTCGTAGCATCGTAGCTGTAAGACAGGCCGCCGACCTGAGCGAATTGGCCAGGTGTCTGGCCGGGCGCAACGCCTGCGACCGCGTGCTCCATAAGAATTGCGAGACCAGCCGCCGTAACCGTAACCAGCGAGAGCTGATTGTTAAAGCGTAGGGAGTTCTCGATATCTAAGGCTGATACTTCACCTGTCAACTTGCCCGAGAGGGGGTTGGCTTGTGGGGGCAGAAGCGCGCCATTGGACCCGTCGATCTCGCCGATGGAGTCGCGGATGCCGCCGCCGTTCTTGATAGAAATTACAACGCTTGGATCAAGCTTTTGAGTTGCCGCAAGGTTTGCGTCGGCCGACAGGTTGCCAAGATTGGTTTCCTCGGTGCGCACGATGGCGCGGCGTCCCTCAAGATAGACGCTCGTTTGTCCGAAAATCTCGCCGTCTTTCGTCGTAACGATAGTTTGAACGGCGTCGGTAAGCTTTTTCACCTCGCCGCCCTTCGTGCCGTCGGCGAACGGGTCGGCCGCGCCATACAGGCTTTCGACCACTGCATCGGTAGTGGCAAAAGCGCCGCTTACTGTGGGATCGACGCTGTCCACAATCACATTGCCTTCCGCGTCGAAATCAACGACGAGGCGGCCAACATAGGAATATTCGCCATCAGTCGATACGATAAGAGTCGTGTTTCCGTCTGCGCCCTGGGTCACGAAAGGGTAGTCGCCGTCGGCCGTATCGCCTGGGTTCAGCGTATCGTTATCGTCGGCGAGCAATGTGTCTGAGCCGCCCGCGATGATGACGTCAACGCCACGCAACAATCCAGCCAGTTCCTGCTCAAGCGCGATCTGCTGAAGGTGCGAAACAAGCACAATTTTGTTTACGCCCTGAGCGATCAGCGCATCGACCGTCGGTTGCAGGATGGCGGCCAGAGCGACCATATCGTTGGCGTCCGGGCCGATCACGGTTGTCAGGCCAGGCGAGGAAATGCCCGCCAGCAATTGCGTGGTGGCGCCGACAACGCCGATCTGTTCGCCGCCCTGTTCGATGATTGTCGCCGGCGCAATGCGCGGCGCATTTCTGTAAGCCGCAAGGTTGTCTAGATCGGCGTCAAAAGCAGTGCTGGGCAGGATGTTGCTGGTGAAACGTCCGGCAATGTTGCTGTCCGCCGAGAAGTCGAGGTTCGATGAGAGGTATGGGAACTGCGCCCCAAACCACGTCGTGGCTGCGAGAGAGCCGCTTGCCGGAATGCCGTCATCGATGAGCCCGTTGAGCCGGTTGGTGCCAAGGTCAAATTCATGGTTGCCGAGCGCCGAGGCGTCGAACCCGATGATGTTCATGATCGTGATGTCGACACGGCCCTCGCCCGCCGTGATCGTGCCAAGATCGACGTCGAAAAGCTCTTCGTAAGCGGCGGTGAGGATCGGGTTCAGGCTGGCGTCGCCGGAGGCGCTGAAGAATGGGCCCGAAAGGAAGTTGTCACCCGCCGAGAGGATGATGGTGTTTTCGTAGGTGTCGTCCAGCGCATCGACGATGGCCGCGAAATTCGGGGCTGTGCCGAGGGCGTCCACGCCGCCTTCCAAGTCGGAGGCATGCAAAATCTGAAGGGTGAAAACGTTGGGTTCCACTTTATAAATCCTCGTTGTTCCTGAGATTTCGTTAGGAACTGCAAGCAGCGCCAAATCGTCGGAAAGCATGAGGTGGTGACAAGCGGACGGATCGCGGGACTCGCAACGCGTTACTCAAAGCCCCCTCCCCAAGCGGCCCATAGCGCATGAAATAGTGGAGCTGTGTGACGGGCGGATTAACGTTTTATTTAGTTTTTATTACAGGATCGGGTTGTGGCGGGGCGGGCAAGGAGCGTTCAGAAATTCTTAGTGCTCTGTAAGCATTTTCCGCGACTGTTATCCCTTGCGACATAATCGACCGGCGGTCGATTCCACGATTCTTGTCCGCGATTAAATGGGTGTCGAAGGGATGTGTTCTATCAAGGTTCGTGAGGTGGATCTAAATTCCAGTTGCCTTCCTCCCATCTTAGTAATGCTTGCTCCGCCCTAAATGCGGCAATGCCCTGCTTTTTTGCCTCCGCTTTGAGAACTTTGATTGCTTTAGACCCGCTGTGTCTTAATAGAAATGCAGCGGCAGCAGTTCTGACTACAGCTTGCGGATGTTCAAACAAACGCTCCAAAGCATTCCGCCCAATATCTCCGTGTTGGCGTATCTCATCAAAGATTGCGCTATAGCGTCTTGCGTATTTATTGCCTTTGGCAACATTTGCCTCCTGAATGGCTTTGCCTTGCTCCTCAACGCAAACAGCAAATTCTTTGACTAAATCATCGAGTTTTGTCAAAGGGTTAGCCCCCGTAGCACCCGGCGAGGCTGGCGCGCTGTTTGACGAGCGCGAGCACGGCGTCGAGGTTCGGCGTTGGCGTTTCCGTCAGACGCCCAAGTTCCTGCACGGCGGAGACGAGCGCGTCGATCTCCATGGGACGGCTTCGCTCCAGGTCCTGCAACATCGAGGTCTTGTGCGCGCCGACCGCCTCCGCGCCCGCCAATCGCTTATCCACGTCGATCGGGAACTTTACACCGAGTTTTTCAGCGATCGTCTGCGCCTCCACCATGATGGAGCGCAGAAGCGCGCGCACGCCGGGGTCGCGCACCATCTGCTCCAGCGTGGCGCCGGTCAGCGCGCTTACCGGGTTGAGCGAACAGTTGCCCCATAGCTTGATCCAGATTTCCTCGCGAAGCCTCGGGCGCACCGGCGCCTTGAGGCCCGCCGCAATTAGCATTTCGCTCAGGAGTTTCACGCGGTCGCTGCGCTCGCCATTCGGCTCGCCGAGCGAGAAGCGGTCGCCATCGACGCCGCCGATCACGCCGGGCTCCACGACCTCGGCCGCAGGATAAACAACGCAGCCAAGGGCGCGCTCCGGGCCTATCCCGTTCCAGATTTTATCGCCCGGATCGACAGTCAGGAGCCGCTTGTTCTCGTGCTCGCCCACCTGTCCGTAGAAATACCACCACGGCACGCCGTTGACGCCGAATACGACGGCTGTATTTGGCCCCAGCAACGGCTGCATGCTGTCCACCACCCCGGCGATGGAGTGCGCCTTCAGCGTGATGATGACATAATCCTGCGGGCCGAGTTCGGCGGCGTTATCGGTCGCGCGCGGATGCGTGATAATCTCGTCCGCGCCCTCCAGCCGCAATCGCAGGCCCTTGTGCTTGATCGCCGCAAGATGCGGCCCGCGCGCGACGAGCGAAACGTCCTGCCCGGCCTTGAGCATCATCGCGCCCATATAGCCGCCGATCGCGCCCGCGCCGAAAATGCAAACCTTGGTCACGCTGTCAGCCCCAGTTTCTGGGCGAGCCCGATGCGCTGCAATTTACCCGTCGCGCCTTTCGGGATCTCGTCCATGAAGAGGATTTTGCGCGGCACCTTAAAGTCCGCAAGCGACTTCGCGCAGAAATCGCGCAACTCGCGCTCGGTGGCGGCGGCACCTTCTTTCAGCACGACGATGGCGGCGACGTCCTCGCCCAGCTTGTCGTGCGGCATCGCGAAGGTGACGACCTGCGCCACGGCGGGGTGAGTCTGGATGATGTCGTCGACCTCACGAGGCGCGATTTTCTCGCCGCCGCGGTTGATGATCTCCTTCAGCCGCCCTGTGATGCACAAGTGGCCGTCCTCATCGAACGAACCCTGATCGCCGGTGCGGAACCATCCATTCGTGAAGGCGGTCGCGTTGGCGGATGGGTTGTTCTCATAGCCTGAAAACACGTTCGGTCCGCGAATGACGATCTCGCCAGTTTCGCCGCGTGGCAATTCGTTGCCGTCGTCGTCGAGGATCGCGATCTCCGGGCCGCCCGACGGGCCGACCGTTCCAGCCTTACGCTTGCCCGGCGGCAACTGGTTGGACGCCATCTGGTGCGAGGCCTCCGTCATGCCATAGGCCTCGATGACGGGCACCCCGAACGTTTCCTCCAGTTCCGCGAAAACCGGCGGCGGCAGCGATGAGGACGAGGAGCGAATGAAACGCAATCGCATCTTGCCGAGCGTTTCCTTGTTGCGCTCGGCCCGCGCCACGATGGCCTGATGCATGGTCGGCACGGCGGTATACCAGGTTGGGTTGATCTCGGCGAACCAACCGAAAATCTTCAGGGCGTTGAAGCCCGGCGTGCACACCACATGCGCGCCTGCCGACATAGAGGAGAGCAGGGAGGCGATCAAACCGTGGATGTGAAAAAGCGGCATGATGTTCAGGCCAACGTCGTCCGCCGTCAGCACCAGCGTATCGCGGATGTGGATGGCGGACGCCGCCAGATTGGCGCTCGTCAGAGGCACGACTTTCGGACGCGAGGTGGTGCCGGAGGTGTGCAGAACCAGCGCTTCATGCTCGGCGCTCGATGGCCCATCGTGTGAGGCTGCGCCAGCCGCGAACGGTCTGAATGAGAAGGAACCGGCCGCCGAGCCTTCCGCCACCTCGATTTCGGCTATTGCAACGCCAGCGGCCTCGGCAGCGGCGCGGGCAGGGGTGTCGTCGCCCGCCATAACCACGAGAATTTTCGGCTTAAGGTCGCCGAGGTAGAATTCGAACTCATCGTGGCGGTAGCCGGGGTTGAGCGGCGCGGTCGATGCGTTGGCGGCGATGGTGAGAAACGCAGCCGCCATCTCCGGCCCGTTCGGGAGCACGATTGCCACCCTGTCCGTGACGCCGACACCCATCGAGCGCAGGGCGACGCGAACCGTCTCCGCCTGCGCGCGCAATGCGCCGTAAGTCATGGACGGGCGCTCCGGCGCGCCAATCGCCGGGCTATCCGCGCCGCCGACGTTCAGGATTTCAGCAATTGTCTGCATCTCAACACCCTACTCAATGATGGCTAGTCAAGTTCGACCACTTCATGCTCGCGCTTCAGTTTTGCGCGCTCAAGCGCCCATGAAATGAGCGGCCACGCCAGCATCGTCATGGCGACCATCATGATACTCCCGACGAGCCAGTTCGACCAGAAGATCGACAGGCTTCCCTGACTGAGCAGCATCGCCTGCCGGAACGATCCTTCCGCCATATCGCCGAGCACGAGCGCCAGCACAAGCGGAGCCAGCGGGTAATGCAGCTTCTTGAACAGATAGCCAAGCACGCCAAAGAACAGCATGATGCCGACATCGCTGAGGGCGCTGTTGACCGTGTAGGCGCCAATTGCGCAGATCACGAGAATGATCGGCGCGATGATGCTGAACGGCACGCGCAGGATGGCGGCAAACAGCGGCACGGTCGTCAGCACAAGGAAAAACCCGGCGACGTTGGCCACATACATGCTGGCGATGAGGCCCCACACGAAATCGCGCTGTTCGATGAATAGCATGGGCCCGGGTTGCAGACCCCAGATGAGAAGTCCGCCGAGTAGCACGGCGGCGGTGGGCGAGCCGGGAATGCCCAGCGTGAGCATCGGCAGCAACGCC
>JBGSLP010000443.1:0-5255 GCA_041740655.1 Alphaproteobacteria bacterium | reverse complement strand
CGCGGCGGAGCGCCAACCGGGCGAGCCATCGCCGCGCAGCCCGCCGGTTCGATCCAGGGCTCGTTCCGCACCACCGAGCAGGGCGAGGTCGTTTCGTTCAAATACGCGAACAAGGGCACCGCCGCATTCCAGATGGAAACGCTTGCGTCCAGCGTGCTGGAGCATGCGCTAACGCCAACGCGCCACGATACCCACCCGCCGCGCGCGGAGTTTGACGAAGCGCTGGAGGCGATGTCGGGCGCGGCGCAGGCCGCCTATGCGGGTCTCGTCACGCATCCACACCTTTTGCCCTACCTGCAGGCGGCAAGTCCGCTCGAGGAAATCTCGCTGCTGAATATCGGGTCGCGTCCGGCGAAGCGCTTTGGCGCGTCAACCCTCAGCGATCTGCGGGCGATTCCGTGGGTGTTCGCATGGTCACAGAACCGGCACGCCATCACCGGCTGGTATGGCGTCGGCAGCGGCATCCAGAATTTCCTCCACGTGCGCGGCGAACGCAGCAATGCACTTCTGAAACGCATGTATGAGGAATGCCGGATTTTCCGGCTGATCATCGACGAGGTCGAGAAAACGCTTTGTCTGGTCGATCTCGATATTGCGCGCCGGTATGCAGCTCTGGTGCCGGACGCCGCCGCGCGCGACGCCATATTCAAGCTGGTCGAGACCGAATACGCCCTGACCGTCGAGATGGTGATCAAGCTCACCGGCGAGAAAGTTTTGAGCGAACGCTTTCCGATCTACCGGGAACGCATCGCCGCGCGCCTGCCCATCATCAACCAGGTCAACCGCCAGCAGGTGGAGTTGCTGCGCAGCTTCCGGGCGTTGGAACACGGCGAAGCGAAGGAGGCATTCAAATCGAACCTGCTGCTGTCGATCAACTGCATCGCAGCCGGACTTGGCGCCGTGGGATAACTCTTGCCTCGTCATTACGAGCGGAGCGAAGCAATCTCATGCACTCTGGATTGCTTCGTCACGACGCTCCTCGCAATGACGAAAAATAGATCATCAGATTTCGAATAAGGGAGAAAAATCATGAGCTTTACCATCATCGAACAGGCGACGCCGCGCCTGCATCGTTCGGAATTGGCCGTGCCGGGGTCGAACGTCGGCATGTTCGAGAAGGCCGCCGCATCGGCCGCCGACATCATTTTCCTCGACCTTGAGGACGCGGTCGCGCCCGACGACAAGGAGCAGGCGCGCAAGAACATCATTCAGGCGCTGAACGATGTGAACTGGGGCAGCAAGACGATGATGCTGCGCATCAACGGCCTCGACACCCATTACATGTATCGCGACGTGGTGGACGTGGTGGAGAACTGCCCGCGCCTCGACATGATCCTCATCCCCAAAGCGGGCGTGCCGGGCGACGTTTACGCGGTCGATGTGCTCGTCACGCAGATCGAGCAGGCGAAGAAGCGCGAGAAGCGCATCGGCTTCGAGGTGCTGATCGAGACCGCGCTCGGCATGGCGAATGTGGAGGCCATCGCGCAGTCATCGAAGCGGCTTGAGGCGATGTCGTTCGGCGTGGCGGATTACGCGGCGTCCACCCGCGCCCGCTCAACCGTGATCGGCGGCGTCAACAAGGATTACAGCGTGCTCACCGACAAGGACGAGGCCGGCAATCGCGAAACCCATTGGCAGGACCCCTGGCTGTTCGCTCAGGCGCGCATGATGGTCGCGTGCCGGGCCTATGGCCTGCGCCCGATCGACGGCCCGTTCGGCGATTTCGGCGATCCGGACGGCTACACATCAGCCGCACGACGCGCGGCGGCCCTTGGCTTCGAGGGTAAGTGGGCCATCCACCCATCGCAGATCGAACTGGCGAACAAGGTGTTTACCCCGTCCGAGGCGGAAGTGACGAAAGCCCGGCGCATCATGGAAGCCATGGCGGATGCGGCAAAGGCTGGCAAAGGCGCGGTTTCGCTCGATGGCCGTCTCATCGACATTGCCTCAATCCGCATGGCCGAGGCGCTGCTCGAAAAAGCCAAGGCGATGGGAATGTCGGCTTAAATCCGGTTTTGCTGCTTTAGCGGTTGAACGGGTTGAACGGCTCACTGGGATTTAAAGGCCGCTGCGGCTTAGGCGCAGCGGCCTGAGATGGACGCGGCGGCTGAAAGACCGGCGCTTCCTGTGGCGCAGGCTCCAATTGTTGCGGCTGGACGCTTTCGCCAACTGTAGACCGGGTGGAGCCGGTGATGACCGCCCGCATACGCTCCTCGAATTCTCCGGGCGTCTTCTTCAGAATATTGATCTCCGGCTCACCCTTGGAGATCGGTTTCCAGCTTTGTGCGGCCTCTGGGGACGGCTCCGGCGAATTCGGCAAAGGCGGGAGTTCACTGCGGTCGACCGCAGAGCTATCCGGCGGGGTCGCGGCAAAGGGCGGTTGCCTGCGCTTTTCCACTCGCGGCCCCGGACCCGGTTGTGGCGTAACCTCTGTGGGGGGCCTGCCATACTGATTCAGACGCTCCAGGGTTTCAACGTCACGCTCCATTTTCCGCACGGCGAGAAAGCGTTCGAACTCGTAGGTTTCGATGCTGAGTCTGGCATTGCTCACCTCGGCGAGCGGCCCCGCGAAAACCGCCTTCACAGGTGGCGATTCCGCAGCGCGCCGCCCCGCCTTCACCCCCAGACGCCATTCGCTATCGAAACGCATGGCCGCCAGATCCGCCTCGATTTCTGCGCGCATGAGATAGTCGGCGCTGCGAAACGACGCGCGTCGAACCCGAAGCGACCCGTTCTTGATGACAAACGGCGCTCTAAAACGACGATAGCTGAAATCGCTCTGGCGGATATAGGCGACAAGCGTTTTTTCGACGGCGGCCTTGAGCGGATCGCCCCGCTCGCCAAGCTCCTTGGCCAGACGTTCAGGGGCTGCGGGCGAGAATTTGTAGAGCACGCCCTGCCCGAGCCGCAGGCTTCCCTTGCCCGATAGATTTGAGATCACGCCATGCGGACTGGCGCCCTGCCCCGAAAAACGGGCATCGAGCGTTACCGGCCCCGACGCAATCGGAGAGTTGCCTGCGCCGCCGCCGAAGAGAGTTTCAAGCCGGGCATCGCGCAAGCCAGCGCGCCCACTCAAGGCGAAACGGCCGCGCTCCCGCTTCAACTGACCCTGCCCGGAAAATTTGCCGCCTCCGACATCGCCTTCTAGCTTCGTGACGGTCAGGGCGCCACGATTGAGCGACGCGGCGAGTTCGGCCTGCTCCAGAACCAACCCCGAACCCATGTTCAACGATCGCGCTTTGAGGGATAGCGAGTGACGACCGTCTTCGAAAACGGCGGATGAAAACGGCGCATCGGGCCATGCCGACAAATCACCGACGGAGATCGACGACGCCAGCGACGACTTATCCAGCAGAAGCGCAAAAAGGGCCGGAGCGGACGCCTGATCCGCTGCGATCGTTGCGGTGATCGAGGGCGAGCCATCCGCGAAATCGATTTCCGCGCCGCCCGTCATGGCGACGCCGCCGAGCCTGAAGGACATGCCTGAGAGCGTGTATTTGTTTAAGGCTTTCGCGACGCTCGCCTCGATTGAAAACGGCTCGGACGTGCTCAGGCGATCAAACAGCAGCGAAGAAATCATTGATGACGCGGCGTTGTCGGCGCTATTCAGCTTCAGATCGCCGGTGGCTTCCCATGGCGATTTGCCGAGCGTGACTTCGCCGCCGAAACTGGCGTTCAGGTTGGCCGTTCTCATGGAGACCTTGCCATTCAGCGCGCCATCGAGCTTTCCGCTTGCGGCGATATTCAGCACGCCTTGCCGCAACGCTCCGCCCGTCGCTGGCGCCGCGCCGGGGACGACCTGACTGAGCAATTTCCTGCCATCCGCGTTCGACATCCATGCGTCAATGGTCAACCCGCCGCGCCAGAGCGAGCCGTTCTCGCCCTCAACGCGCCCCTCGACCGAGAACGGACTGTCGGACGCGAGGCCATCGAGCTTGAAGTCAATGGCGGCAGCAGAGCCGCGCGCCTTGACCGCCCCCGCAACCTTGAGGGGTGACAGCAACGCCGCCATGTCTTCGGCTTCGGCGACATCTTTCAAACCCGCAAACCGCGCGAGCGATTTAACGCCTTGCGCGCTAGATGCCTCGACAGACAGCTTGATGTCGCCATCCGGCGTCGACGAAAGCGAGTTCAGCTTCCCCGACGCCGTCAACCGCACGCCATCGCTGCGCGAAAACCTCAACGCCGCGATGCTGAGGCTGTCGCTACTTGTTGCGATGTCAGCGTAAACATCCTGCGCCTCCTGGTCCGCGAACGAGACGACGCCCGCCTTGATGCGGATTGACGCCTCATCCAGCGCGCGAATGCGCGCGATCATGGCCGACACTGTCGGAGCACCCGCCGCGCTGTTGGCTGGCTCTGCCTCGCCCGTCAGGTCAACAAGACTGAGATCACCGGACACGATTTCGCTGAGGTCCAGCCGCTCGCTGTCGAGGGCCAGTTTGAGCGCGCCGTTGGTAGCAAAGCTATAGTCCAGATCGCCAGTAAAGGTCGAGCCGCCCAGCTCCCCCGCGGCGCTATTGATGCGAACCGCCTCGCTAGTCAGTGCAATCTTTCCCTTAAGGGCAAAATTGCTCGCCAGCGCCGGAGATGCGGCCTCCTTCGCGCCAGACGCCCATTTCACGAACCGCGAGAGGTTGGCGCCGGTGATTTCGACATCTCCATCGAACGCAGCATCGGGCGTTGCGGCCACACGGCCCGAGACGCGAATATCGCTATCGCCCGGCGCGAACGCCTTTAGGCTCGCAATCTCCAAGCCGCCCGCATTATGCGTCAGGTCGATTGCGACATTGCGCAGATCCTCACCGCGAGCGCTAACCTCGGCCAAGGTGAGCCTGACCCTGCCCTCGCCCATGCCCGCGATGGCGTCCGTGAGCGGCGGCAAATAGCCCGTTATTGCATCTGACGCGGGACGATCCGTCGTTGGAGGCGAGAGCGTGTCGAGGTTCAACCAATCGCCCGCCAGTTCGACATCGAAGCGAGGGCTCGCGCCGCGCGTGAGCGAAGCGGCCCCGGTCAAGGTTTGAGGCCGTAGATCGTCTGCAATCGTCAAGCTCAGGTCCGCCAACTCCATCGCCGCAAGTGAGAATTTTGCCTGCGCCTTCGCTTCCCACGCCGGAATGGCGCTGATTGCGGACTTCAAGCTGACGCCGCCAGCATAATGCGGATTGCGATCCAACCCCGACACCACGCCATCGAAACCGTATTGCGACCCGCCCACGCTCTGCGAGGTCGCTTTCAGGTTCAGATTGCCG
>JBGSLP010000442.1:0-3732 GCA_041740655.1 Alphaproteobacteria bacterium | reverse complement strand
GCTTTTGCCGCAAAAGCCTCGGACATTTCGTAATAGCAGGCAATCGGAACAAGCTTTGTCATGGGCTAGCAATTTTCAACAGCATGGGCGAACACGAAGATCAGAGCGTTAGTTACGCCTATCGCCGCCGCACCCTGAATGTTGTGAAAGTGAGCGGAGCTTGCGGAGTTACCGATGCGGTCATTTTTTCCGGATTTGTGTCGGGGTCAATAACGGCTGGCGTCGAGATAAGCTTTGGAAAATCCTGAGGGTGTTGCCGGCGCACGGCTTCCCGCGTCTCGTTTGGAAGCTCGCCCCTATCAACTTTAACCTGATTACCATCAATAAGATGAAAGCGAATAAGGCCTATGTCGTGAAGGGCAAGCGGTGAAACCCGGAATGATGCGTAACTGTGCTTGAAACTGATTGACGCGAGGTGCGTATACTGTCGCCCGATGATCGTCTGGTACTTTCTATTGCCGCAACTGACCTGAGTGATGTGATACTCGCCGGGACCGAAATTCATAACCATGGGTTTTAAGAGACTCGTTCCGGGGCCTTTCACCATGACATGTCGTAGGCCCGTATACTCAGCCCCGTCCTGACGTCCAAGACCAATCATGATCGTATCGCAAGACGCATTTACGACATCCACAGCCAGAATCACCTTCGCCGTGTCTGCGTCGAAACCCATGCTCGGGCCGTTTTGTGAAACCCCGCACCCTCCGATAGCGAGGCTAGAAGCGACCGCTATTGTCAGAGCCCTGAACATCGTCTTTCACCCCAGCAGTTCGATCATTAACGTTATATCCTTTCGCGCGCAAACTCTGGCGATAAAACGGCAACTGTGCGGCAAAAAACTGTTAACGCATGCTCCAAGCCAATAGCCAAGAAGAAAGGATCTGCTATGAAAAAGTCGTAAATTAGCATGAGTATTTATGCGTCTTGCCCTTATCCCGCGCATTGCTGTCCTTGGCGGACCAATCGGTCTCGCCATCGACGATGGACCAGGGGCGATGCACAGTTACACGCCTGCGGTGCAGATTGCGATGACACCGCTTAGGGGCTGCCGCAGCTAATCTTAGCAGCATTCAAAGGATGAGGCGGTAGCGGACGAAATCGTCGGCGGCGGTGAACTGGTCATAGAGCCGCCGGGCTGCCGCGTTCGATGCGTGCGTATGCCAGTATAGCCGCGACAGGCCCCGCGCTTTGCATTGCGCGATCACATCGTCGATCAGCATTCGGCCAAGACCTGCGCCGCGCGCCGCCTCCGCAACGAACAAATCCTCCAGATAGCAGATCGGCTGCGTCACCCAGGTGCCCTCGTGCAGGATGCAGATGGAGAAGCCCAGCGTAACGCCATCGCGTGTTGCGAGCCGCGCGAACATGGGCGCTTCCGGAGCGAGAATGCGCAGCCACGTGGCGTCCGTCACGTTCGGCGCCACGTCTGCCTCATAGAAGGCCAGATAACCAGCCCAGAGTTCGCGCCACGCGCTTTCATCCGCCGCCGCCGCATCCCGGATTTCGATCATGAAAGCCCTGCTTTTCCCGCTTGACCGCGCGCCCTAAACGCAACATGGTGCGGCGATGAACACGCATATGTCTTACACGGGCGTTGCCCGCATTTGTATTATTATCGCAAGCTGATCATAGCTGGCGCGCGGCCGTTCATACGCTCATTTCAAACAGCACCGGACGCCCCGCCAAACCTTTAGGCGAGGACTGGCGTCATGACGCTGAAACTTTACAACACGCGCACGAAGACGAAGGAAGAGTTCAAGCCGATCGACCCGGCGAACGTGCGCATGTATGTGTGCGGGCCGACGGTCTACGATTACGCGCATATCGGCAACGCCCGCCCCGTCATCGTGTTCGACGTGCTTTTCCGCCTGCTGCGGCACCTGTATGGCGAAAGCCACGTCACATATGTGCGCAACATCACGGACGTGGACGACAAGATCAACACGCGCGCCGCAGAGCGCTACCCCGATCTGCCGCCGCTCGACGCCATCGCGAAGCTGACGACGGAAACCACCGCGCAGTTTCACTCGGACGTCGCGGCGCTGGGATGCCTCCCCCCGACGCACGAGCCCCGCGCGACGGACTACGTGGCAAAGCCCGACGCCGCGTCGGACATGATCCGCATCGTGCAGCGCCTGATCGAGCGCGGCCATGCTTATGAGGCGGAGGGGCATGTGCTGTTCGCGGTTGCGACTGACCCGAATTACGGCAAGCTCGCGCGGCGGTCGCTGGACGAGATGCAGGCGGGCGCGCGGGTGGAGGTTGCGCCGTACAAGCGCGATGCGATGGATTTCGTGCTGTGGAAACCATCGGCTCCTACCGAGCCGGGCTGGGCGAGTCCGTGGGGTTACGGTCGCCCCGGATGGCATCTCGAATGCTCTGCGATGTCGGCGGCGCTGCTCGGCGAGACCTTCGACATCCACGGCGGCGGCATCGACCTCGTTTTCCCGCACCACGAAAACGAACTCGCGCAGTCGACTTGCGCACACGGCACGGACATCATGGCCAACACCTGGATGCACAACGGCTTCCTGCAGGTCGAGGGCGAAAAGATGAGCAAAAGCGCCGGCAATTTCGTGACGATTAACGAATTGTTAAATAGCGATAATTTTGGCAATCAATACTGGCATCCCAGGGTTGTCCGGTTCGCGATGCTAGGGGCACAGTACCGTCAACCTCTTGATTGGACCGTAGATCGGCTCGTGCAAGCGCGTTCAACATTGCTTGATTGGTCATTGCACTTGCATGACTATCCCGATCAGTCTGAGCCCAATAACGATTTCATTGGCGCATTATCTGACGACTTAAATACACCGGCAGCAATTACTATAATGCATAGCCTAGCGAAAAACCGGAGCAACATATCGGATATTAGGCAACTAAAGGCATGCGTTAAATTTTTAGCAGTTTTTCATAACGAGACGCAGGCAGACCTCTTACCTGGAAACAAAGTAACCTCCTTCGAAGACTCGAAGTTGGTGGAAGTCAAGATCAATGCACGGCTTGCAGCGCGAGCGGCGAAGAACTTCGCGGAGGCTGACCGGATTCGCGACGAACTGGCGGCCATGGGCATTGCGCTGAAGGATGCGAAAGACCCGGCGACCGGCGAGATTGTCACCACATGGGAAATCGCCCGCTGAAGCGCTTTGGAAAATCGCGCGCTAAGCGCCGGGGGATTTCGCGCGAGTGTAGCGCCAGCGCTCATGACAGCGCCCGCAAACAGCGATACGTTGAAATCGGGCGGGGCTTCTCTGGCGAAAATGGAGACTGAGCGATGTCCTTTTCATTAACAATTGTTGGTTTGCTGTTTCTGCTGACAGGCGTGGCGCTGCTTGCCCGCGCTTTCGTTTTTTCCTCGAATGCAACCATCGCCGCGCAATCGGGCGCCCCGTCCGCCTTCAACGCAGACGTGCTGTGGTCGCTTTGCGCGCAGCGATTTGACCTGCGTTTCGCCTTCGGCTTTCTCATGGCGGGCATGGCGCTGATGGTCCTCGCCTTCGCTGGCGCGAACCGCGCGGGAGGGCTGCAATTCGCATCGCTTGCGGCGCTCTATATCGCGCTCCTTTACTACTCATTGATGCGCGAACAGATGGTCTCAACGGACGCGGCGGCCATCGCGCAAGGCATCGCCACGCAAAAGCGGCCCGCCCCCACGCGGGTCAGAACGCCGCCCGCGCCACCGCGTCTGGTGGCGTCGGCAGATGGAGCGGCATGACGGAAAAACTTTACCTG
>JBGSLP010000441.1:0-3099 GCA_041740655.1 Alphaproteobacteria bacterium | reverse complement strand
GGCGGCGGCGCCGCGCGCTTTCTCGTTCGGCCAGGGCTCGCGCGGAGCGACAAGCCGTAAGTCATCGAGCGCGAAGTTGGCCATGGCGCGCGCGGCCGCTCCGATGTTCTCGCCAAGTTGCGGCTCCATGAGAATGACCGCAGGCGTTATACCGGGCAGGTTGGGCTGATGGTCTAGGCTGGTTTCTGGCATGCGCGCTTTTAACCTCCCACGGTCTGAATGCAAGCGTCGGCAATTTTATCCGCGCCGCAATGTCAACGCGCAGATCAGCGATTGACACCGCAGCGCGATAATGTTGCTAAGACTCATTCGCGGTCGCCGCCTTAAGGAACCACCATGAGCACGCAGTTTGACGTCAGCCTTGGCTATTTCGAGCCGGTGAGAGACGAGATCGTCATGCAGCAAAAGGCGACGGTCGATAGCTGGATGCAAAAGCCGAGCGCGCTCGCCAACGCGCATCTGCACGCGCAAAACGAACTCAACCGCCTCGTGCTCGCGCTTAACCGCCTCGCATGGGGAGCCCTGCCGGACGATGGTCGCGCGCCAGAGACCGATGAAATGGCGGCCCTCATGCAGCATCTCAGCCCGGCCGACGGGGAAAAGCTTGTGCGCGACCTCCGGCTCGCGGCAGAGCAGCGCTCCCTCGTGAACCTCATCCGGCAGGCCGAGGCGCAGCATGCCGCGCAGGTGCAGGCGGAGGCGGAGGAACTCGCGCGGCAGGAGGCGGAGAGGCTGCTGATCGCCGAGTTCGAGGCGTTCGACGCTGCTACAAAAGTCGAGCGTTACCAAGCCTGGCGCGCGGCGAAAGGCGTTTGATCGTATCACGCCAGTGATGGCGCCTGCATGAGGCATCGAAATTCAGTGCGCTTTGCTCAGACGCTAATGGCGAAATTGGCGCTCCTGATGTCGATCGGGGCGGCGCTTGTCACTCCGCTCGCGGCGCAGCCTGCCCAGCCCCGTTTGCCGGGAGAGATTGTGGTGGCGACGCGCGCGATTGCGCCGTTCGTGATCTCCGGCGAAAACGGGCAATATTCCGGCTTCAGCATCGATCTGTGGAACGCCATAGCCCTCGAACTCGGCCTGAAAACGCGCTTTGAGCGCTATGACACGCTTCCGGCGCTATTAGACGCCGTGCGGACATCCAAAAACGACCTCGGCATCGCCGCCATATCGATCACGGCCGAGCGCGAGAAAACGCTGGATTTCTCGCATCCGATGTTCCGGTCGGGCCTGTCGATCATGGTGCGCGCGACGGACGGCCAGATCGATGTCGGGCGGATCATATTCTCCAAGACCATGCTGGCGATCCTCGGCATCCTGGCGCTCGTGATTCTCGTTCCCGCGCATATTTTCTGGTTCATCGCTCGCGGCCGCGACGAGGGGCTGCCGATCCGCGAGCCGTATATCCCCGGCATTTTCGACGCCATGTTCTGGTGCGCTGAGTCGATGGGCGGCGCGCCGCAGGCTTATCCCGCCGCACATTCCCGCGCGTTGTGGCGCTCCTGTGGCTGTACGCGGGGATTGTGCTGATCTCGTATTTCACCGCATTCGCGACGACTTCGCTCACGCTGAACACGCTACGCGGCGACATAAACGGCCCTGACGATCTCGGAGGCAAGCGCGTCGCCGTGGTGAAAGATTCGACGGCGTCGGCGTTTATGGATGGCAGCAAAACGCAGAAGTTGGAGTTCGCAGATTTTTCCGCCTGCGCTGCAGCCCTAATCGCAAGCGAAGTTGATGCGGTGATTTACGACGCTCCGGTCATCCAGTACTTCGCATTTAAGGAGGGCCGGGTGCGGGTCGCCGGCGCGCAGTTCAAGCCCGAGAATTACGGAATTGCGTTCCCGGTTGGCTCGCCACTGCGCCGTTCCGTCAATCAGGCGCTCCTGACGCTTCTGGAGAACGGCACCTACGAAAATCTCTATCGCAAATGGCTCGGTGACAAAACCGGCGAATAGCACAGTGGCGGCAGGATCGAGCGACCAGAAGCGTGATGCACCGGGCGCTTCATTTTCCCGCTAAACGGGTGTAAGATTGCGTCATGAAATCACAGTCTTTGCCAAAGCACATGACGGTTGATGAATTCCTGGTGTGGTCGCAGCAGCAGGAAGAGGGGCGTTATGAGCTGTTCGATGGCGAGGTTGTGCGCCAGTCACATGATGGCGTATCCATGCAGGCCGAGAAAATCGCTCATACCGCGGTTAAAGGCAATATCTACGTCGCATTTCGAGCCGCGATCGCCAAAACCGATGTGAAATGCTTCACCCTCACGGACGGAGCCACCGTTCGCATCACAGCCAAACAGGCTTTTGAGCCGGACGTGCTCGTGTATTGCGGGGAAAAAGCGGACCCGCAGTCGCTAGAAATTCCAAACCCTGTGATCGTCGTTGAAGTGCTCTCCAAAGGCACGGCCTCGCGAGACCTTGGCGATAAATTGGCAGGTTATTTCACGCTGCCGAGCGTAGCGCATTACCTCATCGTCGATCCTGACAAGGCGCTCGTCATCCACCACGCGCGTGGCGAGGGCGACGAAATCCGCACTCGCATCCTGCGCGATGGCGAGATCGTCATGGCGCCGCCCGGCATCCGCATCGCCCTGGCGGATTTGTTCGTTTAAACCATTGCGTGTCCGACTTAAGCGGGCTTTCGCAGCCAGCCTGGCTCAGGTATAAAACTTGCAAATGAGTCGCAGGAAACCTGAAATCGCGCGAGGCCGCCCAAAATGACCAGCAAGATCAAAGTCGCCAACCCGGTCGTCGAACTCGATGGCGATGAGATGACGCGCATCATATGGCAACTCATCAAGGACAAGCTGATCACGCCTTATCTCGACGTGGACCTGCATTATTACGATCTCTCGGTCGAGCATCGCGACGCCACGAACGACCAAGTCACTGTTGACGCTGCTCACGCCATCCTTAAGCACGGTGTTGGGGTCAAATGCGCGACGATCACGCCGGACGAGCAGCGCGTCGAGGAATTCAAGCTCAAGAAAATGTGGAAGTCGCCGAACGGCACCATCCGCAACATTCTCGGCGGCGTCATTTTCCGCGAGCCGATCGTATGCCAGAACGTGCCGCGCCTCGTGCCGGGCTGGAC
>JBGSLP010000440.1:0-1832 GCA_041740655.1 Alphaproteobacteria bacterium | reverse complement strand
TAGTTGTCGAGGATGACGTGGACAACCTTGCCGGCTTGGATGTCGCGCTCGGGCGCGTTGAGGAAGCGGATGAATTCCTGATGACGGTGGCGCTGCATGTTTTGGCCCATGACCGAGCCGTCGAGCACGTTCAGTGCGGCGCACAGTGTGGTCGCGCCGTTGCGCTTGCAATCGTGGGTCTTCATGCCGAAGGCGCGCCTCCAACACGACGTCGGTCCCCGGCCCTTCTTCAGCGGCAGGCCGGGTGATGGATATACCATTTCGTGTGCCACAGACTCGCACGCGCCGATGTCAAGGGTAATCCTCAACGGGACTCATCCGTCCCGCTCAATCCACTAGCTGGATTTTACGGCGTCATTGACAGATGCGCGCGCCGTCAGCCGCCGCATGAGTTCGGCGTGAATCTCAAGAGCGGGCGTCCACGTCATTTCGACGTCGTCAAAGGTCACCAAGTCTCCCGGTTCGACAGTGCGCCGAAGGACGGCGTCGTTCAGAAGGCAAATTGGCACATGATCAATGCGCTCACGCAGCCTCAGCGCGACGCCGCGAACGTCAAAGCTCCCCAGGCCACGACGGATTCGGCTTGATGGACGCAGCCTGCGCTTTGCGACTGCGCCGACACCAACTGAGGGATGCGCCGAATTGTTGATGATGGGCACCCAATTGGCCTGCGGCGTCGAAAGGAGTGCCGCGATGGTGCGCGCGGCCTCGATATGCACGAGGTGGTAGCCAACCTGGAGAACGACAAAGCGCTGGTCAGGGGTGTGGAGTTTCTTGAACGCCATGTGGTCGCGCATCTGCGCGATCTCCGGATGCTCGGCCACCAGCGCGACGCCCGGAGGCGCATCGGCGGCCTGTGCGAAATCGGCGATCGGGCGCTTCAGCGCGATAGCGGCGTCCGCGTAGCGGGAGAGGTCGAATCCTGTCTCGCACCGACCGCCACCCAGGCCCTCGCGCGCGATGTCGAGCCCCAAGCCATTTGCTGTGACGGCTTGCTCGATCTGGAGCTTGGAGCCGTCGGTGAAGGCGACTACTTGATCAAGGCGTATCCCCTGCCGTTCGGACCACATCTTCATGTCTTCCGGTGTCGGATTGTAATTCAGAAAATTTTTGTAATTGATGTGAGCGCGCGGCTGAAATCCCATCGATAACGCATCCGCATGCAATTTCGCTGCGGTGGCGGGCTGATCGCCGGCGGCCTCGGTCAACATCATCTGATCCGCAAAATAGGATCCGACGCTCACATGAAACTCACAGTTCATGGTCACGAGCGGCGTCCGCCGCGCGCATAGCGCCAAACACACATCCGTCGCGAACGTGGCGTCGCCAGAGGCGTCAAAGACGACATCACACCGATCAGCTAGTTTTTCAACATCCATGGTAAAAAGATTCTCTGCAATCCACGGCGAACAACTATGTGATCGACGGCTTAATACTGCGCTAATATTAAATGACTTAATATATTTGATAGAGTACTCATAGAAACGGCGCGCCATAAAGCCGGTTCCAACGACGCCAACACGACATCGGCCGTTGTGCTCATGCTGTTTTGCCGCAATCATCATCGGATGCTCGAAGTTGGATGGAGGGGAACTTCCAGTGTCTCCCGGAAAACATCGTCAGTCCATAGCGCGCTGGCGCACAATGAACCGCCTCAGGTTTGCTGGAGACGTTTCCTCCTGATTGTGACCTGACCCCGGGTTATTCATCGAACGCCTATCCGAGAGCGGCTCCGGTCGGTTTCGACGCCCGCGATGGTCTTTTTCTGGGTCTATGAGCGGTTTCGGTCGCTGGTTGTCGGGGTCGTTGCGCCCCCGGGTTCGTTTTTGGCT
>JBGSLP010000439.1:0-4947 GCA_041740655.1 Alphaproteobacteria bacterium | reverse complement strand
GTGGAAGGGCCATCGCTCAACGGATAAAAGGTACGCCGGGGATAACAGGCTGATGACGCCCAAGAGTCCATATCGACGGCGTTGTTTGGCACCTCGATGTCGGCTCATCGCATCCTGGGGCTGGAGCAGGTCCCAAGGGTATGGCTGTTCGCCATTTAAAGCGGTACGTGAGCTGGGTTTAGAACGTCGTGAGACAGTTTGGTCCCTATCTGCCGTGGGTGTAGGAGAATTGAGAGGAGCTGTCCTTAGTACGAGAGGACCGGGATGGAAGCACCTCTGGTGGACCTGTTGTGGCGCCAGCCGCATTGCAGGGTAGCTAAGTGCTGACGGGATAACCGCTGAAGGCATCTAAGTGGGAAGCCCCCCTCAAAACAAGTTCTCCCTTGAGAGTCGTGGTAGACCACCACGTTGATAGGCTGGGCGTGGAAGTGCGGCAACGCATGAAGCTTACCAGTACTAATATCTCGATTGGCTTGATTACTCTCATTTATCAATGCCGGTCTGGCTTAAAGCCAGTACACGACAATTGAAAAATCCAGATCATCGCAACATTCTTCGTTTACCTGGTGGTTATAGCGGAGCGCCCCCACTCGATCCCATCCCGAACTCGACCGTGAAACGCTCCAGCGCCAATGGTACTATGCAAATGGGAGAGTAGGTCGCCGCCAGGTATATCAAGAATGTTGCTGAGATAATTTCCCCTTTTTTAATTTATAGCCCCACCAGAGTAATATCTGGCGGGGCTATTGTGTTTTGCGGATCGTTTACGATTGGCGCTTTCCGATGTCTGGCTATAGTGTTTTCCAACAATTGGCGATGATGAGAGTTGGTTAATGACGGTTTTGATTACCGGTTCCACAGGCCTCATCGGTCGGGCGCTTACAAAGAGTTGTCTTCAGGATCGTATTTCAGTTCGCGCCTTGGCTCGCGACCCGGCAACCGTCAATGCATCCTTTGGGAATGCAGTTGAGGCCTACAAATGGGATCCAGCCTCCGATCCGCTCCCAGCCACGGCTCTCGACGGCGTAAGCACAGTTTTCCATCTCATGGGCGAGCCTGTCGGCGGCCGCTGGACCAGCGAGAAACGTTCGAACATCATCTCTTCCAGAGTGACCGCCGCGCAAAAACTCGCAGACGCCCTTCGCGGCCAAAACTGCCGTTTCATCTCGGCGTCATCCTTTGGCATTTACCCTGGCGTTCACGGCGCGGTCTACAGCGAAACCGAAGCTCTTGCTCCGCCCGCAACAGAAATTCAAACCATCCTGCAGAACTGGGAAGCGGCAACGCTTTCAGCGGCTTCCGAAAATACAAATGTGAACGTTGTGCGCTTTGGGATGGTATGCGCACCCGACGGCTATCCAAAGAAACTCGTCAGACTGTTCAGACGTGGTCTAAGCTTCGTCGCCGGCAGCGGAAATCAGATTGTCCCGATCGTATCGTTGAGTGACGCGGTTGGCATGTTGCGATGGGCGGCGTCCGGGAACGCAGGCGATGGCGTCATCAATTGCGTATCCACCCAACTGCCGACCTTTCGCGAAGTCGCCCGCATCATCTCGGATTGCCTGGGCACGCCAGTTCGGTTTAATGTTCCGGAATGGCTCGCGCGCCCTGCGCTCGGCGGCAGCGCGGATTATTTCCTCCTCAGTTATCAACTACGCCCAACACGTGCGCTGGAGCGAGGCTATAATTTCCGCATGAGCGATCCGGATCAAATCCTCCGTGCCGCCATTCTTGGAAACGTGGAGGCACTGGCGAACTCATGACAGAAATCAGTCCGCAGAAAAATGTATTTGGCGAGCCGTTAACGGATTGCTCAACTTCGCCACTGACAGGCTTTTTCCGCAATGGCTGCTGCGACACCGGTCCCGAGGATTTTGGCTCTCACACGGTATGCGCTGTCGTAACCGAGGAATTTCTAGCATTTTCAAAGGCGTCGGGTAACGACCTTTCCACCCCCGTGCCGGAGTTCGGTTTCCCTGGACTCAAGCCCGGCGATAGGTGGTGCCTGTGCGCCGCGCGCTGGTTGCAGGCGTTTAAGGCCAACAAGGCCCCCAAGGTCGCGCTGTCGGCCACCAACGAGCGGGCGCTTGAGATCATCCCCCTCGATGCTCTCAAACGCCACGCCATCGATCTGTCTTAAGATACCGCCGCCTCTTTTATTCCTATTGGGCAGGTCACACCCGTGCCGCCCAAGCCGCAATACCCGCCCGGATTTTTGGCGAGATACTGCTGATGATACTCCTCTGCGAAGAAGAACTCCGGAGCGGGAAGTATCTCGGTCGTGATCGACCCATAGCCGAGCTTCGTCAGCTCAGCCTGATAGCGAGTCTTTGATTGCACGGCCGCCTCATGCTGCTCATCGGTGTAAGTGTATATTCCAGAGCGATACTGAGTGCCGACGTCGTTGCCCTGACGCATCCCCTGCGTCGGGTTATGGCTTTCCCAAAATAGCTTCAGCAACGCCTCGTAAGAGGTCTTTGCCGGATCGAAGACAACGAAAACAACCTCGTTATGCCCCGTCTTACCCGAACAGACTTCCTCATAGGTCGCGTTTGGCGTATGGCCGCCTGCATAGCCAA
The DNA here is from genome assembly GCA_041740655.1 of Alphaproteobacteria bacterium. Lineage (GTDB taxonomy): Bacteria > Pseudomonadota > Alphaproteobacteria > Rhizobiales > Rhodomicrobiaceae > JAWXCE01. Next base: position 2,368 of record JBGSLP010000439.1, on the reverse strand, counting down.
CAGCTGTGACGTGCACGCCATCCGCCTGCCAGAAAATACGCTCCGCCCCCCAGAAGCATCCAATGCCGAACATTGCCTGCTCAAAGCCCGCAGGATACGGACCCTTGAGCGCCGTATGTTTGACGAAATGCTTCGTAGCGGTCGGAATCGCATGCGCACGACCGGGCAAAGCCTCCGCCTTGCTGGGCATTGTCGTCTTCTTCCCGAAACCAAATAGCGCCATAGCATTTCTCCTGAAACGTTAAGTTCTGTCTATATGTTCATCCGCAGCGCCTGTGCAAAGATGCGCCGATAATCTAGGCGGGGATGTTTTGCGTCTTGACACGTCAGCCGGGGCGGGCAAGTTCTCCCCTCAGCAGTTCCTGTTGCTTTGGAGGTGGCATGACCAAGTTAGAAGCCGGAAGCACAGTGATCTACAGGCCGGGCGGCGGTTTGCGGGTCATGCTGACCATATCCTTCGCCCTGCTCCTGATATTCCTCGCCAACGCGATCGCCGGATCCATCTGGCTTGCCGGCCGCTCTTTATGGGGCGACGCGGCGGTCTTTCTCGTCATGTTCGGCCTCGGCGCCGTCCTCATCCTGCTGAACGCGGTCTTCCTTTTCGCGGCGTCGCATGTCGAGGTGCGGATGGAGCCTGAGAAATGCGTCATGACCCTGCCGAACTGGCGCGGGCCGACACCCCTTTTCCCCTATACTCAGACGCAAATTCCCTACAAGGACATCGCCGCCGTCGAAACGCGCGGCGAATTCTATCACTACTTTCTGCTGCCCGTTGCCGTTCATGCATCCAGTTTCGTTCGCAAGGACGGGAAACGTTACATGCTCGGCTACATGCGCGAGAGTTCCGAGGATCACGCGGTGCCGTATCGTGAAATTGCCGATGAGTTGGCGCGCCGCGCGGGCGTTGGCGTCAATTATCGCGGCGTCGTTGAAAGCGGCGCCAGGGGCAGCGCCATCATGAACGATGAGCCCAGCTGGGAGACCACACCGCTGGATGAGGCGAAGATCGCAGAATTGCGCAGCAAGGAAACCGTTTTCATGAAGGTCGCGGCGGCGCTTTTTATCCTCTTCGTGATTGTCGGCCTCGCCTTCCAGATCATCAAACTAACCGGCGCTGTATAAGCCGATCGGTCGCCGCTGGAAATTAAAAGTCCGCAATGATTTCCGGCGGCTTGGGCCGATGGCCGGCCAGATACAGAAGCGAGCCCAGAGCGGCCAGCGTCATCCATGACGGCAGAAGCAGAAGCGGCGTCACTGCCGCCGTCCAGAGATACGGAATCGCCTCTTGCCCCCACGCCTCAAGTGCCACCAATTGATCTGGCGCAAACGTCACCCCGAGCTGGCGCAGCGAACTTGCGACCAGTTCGCCATTAGCGAGCATCCGCGTGCCGTCATAAGCGAGCGCCGCAAGAGCGCAGGCGAGAAACGCTAGTCCAAAAAACCGAAGCATAAACTTCATGCTGCTATCCGATGCTTAAATCTTGCGCGAATATGCTCTGCTGCGAGCTTGCGATCAAGCCGCAGATGGCTATAGTGCGCAGACTTCCGTTCGACCGAGCGCAAGTATGGTAGCGCCGCTCAGGCGCAGCTACGTCCGTATGCGTGGCTTAACAAAAATGCGCCCAAGGCGCATCAGGAGAGATGGCCGAGTGGTTGAAGGCGCACGCCTGGAACGCGTGTAGGCGGGCAACCGTCTCGAGGGTTCGAATCCCTCTCTCTCCGCCACTAAGTCGTTGTTTCCAAACGATTTTATGTCTTTCGCGGCAGAATTCGAACTCTGTCCGTAGTTTCCGCGGGTTACCGGGGCCGGAAATCTGGCGTCCAACGCAGAGACCACCTTCGCGCTTTGTCCCTACGCCTTGGGCCGACCAAAGTCTCCTATCGGCTTTTGAGTGGTACGGTTATTGACGGGAAGCGGTGCGATGCTTCTGCTGATTGCAGCGCAGTAAAGTTAAACCCGCCGTCGAAGGTTGACGGCGCGTGTCTGCGACTCGATGGTTACGATGAAATCAGTCGAAGCCAAACTGGCGGCGCTGATCTGACCAGACGCATGCGAATCGGCCAGCGCCGATGAGTTTGATCGCGCTGAGCTGATATGGCTGGCGTCCCTGGATAATCGCCTTCGTGATCTCCGGCGCTAGGAAACTTAGCCTGAAGACGCGCGTAAAGTATGAAGAGCTCACCCCCGCCTCGGCGGCGAGATCCTTGATCTGCCTGCCGTTGCTGGTCATGACCAAATCGCTGAATCGTCTCGCCTGCGCAATCAGCCGCTGCAGGCTGCGGTCTCGCATCTGTGGCTCACCTCCGTGCGCTCCCTCAATCAGCAGCCTCATCTCCATCCCAGTCCGTTTCAGTCGGGCCGGTACGC
>JBGSLP010000438.1:0-1827 GCA_041740655.1 Alphaproteobacteria bacterium | reverse complement strand
ACGAGGCTGCGCGCGCCCACATCCTTCGCCGCTCGCGCCACTGCCGCCGCCCCGCCCGTATGGATGGCCTGAAACGTCTGCTTGCCGCCCTGCTGCAGGATAGCGACGAGGTTAATGATAGCGTCTGCGCCTTCCGCCGCCCGCCGCACGGACGCCGCGTTACGCAAATTCGCCTGCACCGCATGGATTTGCCCGACGCCGCCGAGCGGTTGCAAATGCCCGGCGAGATCCGGACGTCGCACCGCCACACGCATTCGCGTGCCTGTTTTCGCCAGCGCCGCCACGATATAGCGCCCCACAAATCCGGAGCCGCCGTAAATCGTCACCAGCGTAGAACTTCCCAGCGTCACCGACATGCCAATCCCCCGCTCATTCGCCGCTGATGCATACCATGCGTTGCGCCGGGAAGTGAAGGCGCACGACATTGGTTACGTGATTGATTACGACGCAGAGCGCGCTCTGTATCGCCCTAGGGCCGCTTCGCCTTTTTCTCAAACGCGAAAAGGTCGGCCTCGGGATCGTCTTTGCCCGTGAGATATGCGCGGATGACCTCGGCGGCGATGCGGCTGAATGTGATGCCGTTGCCGCCGAACGCAAGAACGCCGTAGCAATTCGGATGACCGGGGATGGGGCCAATGGATGGCATCTGGTTTGATGTGCCGCCAAAGCACCCGGTCCATGCGTATTCTGCCGTCGTGTCGAGCTTCGGCAACAGCTTGCCGAGTTTGGCGGACAGGGTTTTCGCTTTTTTCTCGATGAGCGCATCGCGCTTTTCCTCATCGACGAACTCTTCATCCTCGCCGCCGCATATGACGCGCCCGTCTTTCGTTGCGCGAATATAGAGATAGGGATCAGACGCCTCCCAGATGAACGCCTCGCCCGGCCACAGATTGGCGGGTTGCGGCCGTGTCGCGATCGCCCATGTGGAGAAAATCTGATGCCCTTTGAGCTTGATGATTTTGGGGATTTCGTATCCCGTTGCAAAAACGAGCTTTTTCGCGCGCAGCACCGGGCCTTCAGCGGTTTGGACGCTGACGCCTCGCGCGCCCGCCTCTACAGTGTCGACGGTGGCGGGAGAGTAAAGTTTCGCGCCGCGCTCAAGCGCTTTCAGCAGGAACCCCGCCGCCAGCTTTCGCGGGTTGACGGCCACGCTGTCGGTCACCTCCAGCGCGGCGTTGCGGATCATGCCGTATCGCTCCTTGAGCCGGGCCGCGCTTAGAAACTCGGTCCGCAGGCCGATGCGATTGCGCGCTTCCTGCTCTTTTTCGAGGCCGTCGGCATCGAGAATGTCGCCGTCGAGATAAACGGAGTGCCGACGGACGAGGTCGCACGAAATGTCGAGCGCGGATGTTTTCGCAGCAAGGCTTTCGAGGCCAAGTTTCGAGCGCCGCCAAGCCCGCGCCGCATCATCGAACCCGAGTTGCCGCGCCATGATGGTGAGCGGGGAGTCCAGATCATACTGCAGCAGGGCCGTGGATGCGGACGTGGAGCCCTGAAGCGGCGCCCGGCGATCAACGATCGCAACCTCTAGTCCGGCCTCCGATAACTCCTCGGCTACCATTGCCCCGCTAATCCCCGCGCCAACTACGATCACGTCAGCTTTGACGTCGCGGACAAGCGGCTCGAACGGGATGGACGGCGTGCGGTAGGCGGCCCAGACGGCTTTACCCGTGCGAAGGTTCTTTGTGCGAGTGATCAATTTAGATATTCCGATTTCCAGGGCGCGCAGGCGGGTATGAGAAAGGCGCACGGCATAACGCCGCCGCAATTGACATTGTTGCGTCGCGGGCTTAATTCTTTGCGAATGCCCAGATGGCGGAATTGGTA
>JBGSLP010000437.1:0-2609 GCA_041740655.1 Alphaproteobacteria bacterium | reverse complement strand
AGCGACCGGGCCTTGCGCGAGATTCAGGCGAGCCTCGGCGCCGCCCGCGAAACGCGCGCTCGTGTCGAAGCCCGGCTTGAGGCCGTCCGCGAGAAACGCGCCGATCAGGTGCGCCTCACTCGCGAACTTCTGGAATGCTCGGTGGAGGAATGTCTGGCGCTGGCCGGGCTGGAGCCGGGCGCCGCTCTCCCCGAGCCGCATGAGTTAGAGCAGACCATCGTTAAGCTGAAGGGCGAACGCGAGCGCATGGGCGGCGTCAACCTGCGCGCCGAGGAAGAGGCCGGGCAGATCGGCGCCGAATATGACGCGATGGAGAAAGAGCGCGCCGACCTGACCGAGGCCATCGCCAAGCTCCGCCAAGGCATCGCCAGCCTCAACCGCGAGGGTCGTGCGCGTCTGTCGGAAGCGTTCGACACCGTGAACGGGCATTTCCAGCGGCTGTTCAAGGTACTGTTCGGCGGCGGCAATGCGGAGTTGCAACTGATCGAGTCCGACGATCCGCTGGAGGCCGGGCTTGAGTTGCTCTGCTGCCCGCCGGGCAAGAAGCCGCAGGTGCTCTCGCTGCTATCGGGCGGCGAAAAGGCGCTGACGGCGCTGGCGCTGATCTTCGCCGTGTTCCTCACCAACCCGTCGCCGATCTGCGTGCTGGACGAGGTGGACGCGCCGCTGGACGACTCGAACGTCGACCGCTTCTGCACCATGATGGAGGAAATGGCGCGCTCCACCGAAACGCGCTTCCTCGTCATCACCCACCACCCGATGACCATGAGCCGCATGCACCGCCTGTTCGGCGTGACGATGCAGGAGAAGGGCGTAAGCCAGCTCGTGAGCGTGGACCTGCAGACGGGGATTAAGTTTCGGGAGGCGAGTTAATAGTCAACTCGCGCTACTAAGTGATAGGCATAAGAGGATTAACTTGAAAAACTCTAATCAATTCAATATCTTCAGCTGGTCTAGCACCGTACCTTTATGCGATAATCTTTGGCTTGGTATGCAAGCTAGGAACATTGCAATCGTGGATTTTACCTTAATTCGAGGAATTGAAGCCAGCGCCTTAGAAGCCTATATCGAGCGGGAAAGAACTCCCACAGATATTTTAATTACTTTATCCGCTTTAAGTCAAATGTGGGTATTTGCACTTTACGAATTTCTGCGAACTTGGAGGCAAAGAGCTAATGAAATAATTGAAATCGAAAAAAAATATGCGCTTTTAGAACCAAGCCTTCGTCAACCCTATTTAGATAATGAAGTCAAAAAAGCGCGGAAGAAGGAAGGGTCAACATTATCACCGCAATATTACGCAAGACACATTGCCCAAGTGTCAGATCATAAATTTGTTGGACAATTAAAGTTATATTTTGAACAGACAGATGCGCTATTTAGAGAAGCTGAAGCATTACGGGTTACCCTTGCAAAGCATGAAGTTCCAAAAACGTCAGGATTAATTGCTGAAGCTCCAGGGTACGGTCGTATGAGTTACAGGGACGGTTCTATGTATTGGTTTGTAACTCTCAAAGATGGTTCTCAGTTTTCAGTTAATAGAAGGGAATTAAGTAACACCTTCTTTGTATTGGATGACGATGAATTATAGTAATGCATTAGAAAAGTGCTTGATCGAAGAGAGGTCAGAGCCGATCTGACGCCGCCGCTCCATCAGGTCATAGTCCGCCTGCAGGCCGAGGAAAAAGCCATCTGAAACGCCAAAATACCGAGCCAAACGCAAATCTGTGTCCGCCGTCACGGCGCGCTTGCCGAGCACAAGTTCGTTGATGCGGCGCGGCGGAACATGAATTTCGCGTGCCACGCGGTTCTGGCTGAGACCCATCGGCTTCAGGAATTCCTCGAACAGAATTTCGCCGGGATGCGGGTTGGGCAGCAACTCGCTTTCATTTGTGGTAGTCGACGATTTCGACATCTGATGCTCCTCCTTCCGCCCAAACAAAACATATGCGCCATTGATCGTTGATGCGGATGCTGTGTTGACCGCCGCGATCGCCTTTCAAAGCTTCAAGCCGATTGCCTGGGGGCACTCTCAAATCCTCTAAAACGCGCGCCTGATTAAGGATACGCAGCTTTCGCAAAGCGATTCTTTGAATGTTGCCCTGCAGTTTCCGGCTCCGCACGCCAGACCAGATAATTTCGGTTTCTCGATCTGCGAAGCCTCTGATCATTCGAGACTATAACGCAAAGCGTTATAGGTAACAAATCGCGCCTTGGCCTCACCTCGCGCCGGATGATAACCTAACCAAAAGGACAGGGATGCAGCATGGGCGGAGCGGGGAAGTGGGAGTTCGCCGTCGATCGCGGCGGCACGTTCACCGACATCGTGGCGCGCGCGCCGGACGGCTCGATCCGCGTTCACAAGCTGCTCTCCGAAAACCCGTCGCACTATGCGGACGCGGCGGCGCACGGCATCCGCGAATTGCTTGGCCTCCCGGCGAGTGCGGTCATTCCGGCGGACGTCGTCGGCCAGATCAGGATCGGCACCACCGTCGCCACAAACGCGCTGCTGGAGCGCAAGGGCGCGCGCGTGCTGCTGCTCACGACGCCCGGATTTGCCGACGCGCTCGAAATCGGCTATCAGGCGCGGCCGAAAATCTTCGCGCTGA
>JBGSLP010000436.1:0-2795 GCA_041740655.1 Alphaproteobacteria bacterium | reverse complement strand
AACGGCGTTCAGCGCCGGCTCGCGGATCGCAACGGCTGGGCCAAGGCGTGGGATCGCTTCATGGCGGAGCCTTGCGCGCCGTCGCCGAAGTCTCTCAAGCCAATCCCCGACCTTGCGCCGGGCAAAATCCCCTCCCTGAAGAATTTGGGCATCGCGGCGGATCATTGCCCCGAGCGACAGCCGGGCGGGCGAAAGCAGGGGCTGGACCTGCTCGACAGTTTTCTCGCGGGGCGCGGCATGCATTACCGGCGCGGCATGTCCAGCCCGGTCACCGGCTTCAGCCAGTGCTCGCGCTTGTCGCCGCATCTCGCATTCGGCTCGCTGTCCATGCGGGAGACGGCGCAGGCCGTATGGCGTCGGCTTGGCGAACTGAAATCGGACAAGTCGCCTGATGCGAAAGCGCTGCGCGCGTCGCTCGTTTCCTTTTCCGGGCGCCTGCACTGGCATTGCCACTTTATGCAGAAGCTGGAAAGCGAGCCTCGCATCGAGTTCTCGAATTTCCACCGTGCCTATGACGGCGTGCGGCCGCAGGAAGTCGATCCGCAGCGTCTGGCCGGATGGGCGAGCGGCGAAACCGGCTTCCCGTTCGTGGATGCCTGCATGCGCGCGCTGAACGCAACGGGCTGGATGAATTTCCGGATGCGCGCGATGCTGATGTCGTTCGCCAGCTATCAGCTCTGGCTGCCGTGGCGTCCAACCGGATTGCATCTGGCTCGGCAGTTCACGGACTACGAACCGGGTATTCACTGGTCGCAAACGCAGATGCAGTCGGGCACGACCGGCATCAACACGGTGCGGGTCTATAATCCGGTCAAGCAGGGGTACGATCAGGACCCGGACGGGGCTTTCGTGCGGCGTTGGGTTCCCGAACTTGAGCCTGTGCCGGATGCTTTCCTTCAGGAGCCCTGGAAGTGGGAGGGCGCCGCGAACTTGCTGGGCAAGGCGTATCCGGATCGGATCGTCGATCATGTTGCGGCGGCAAAAGAAGCGCAGTCACGAATATACGGCGCTCGTCGCTCATCGTCGTTCTATGCGAAAGCCGACGAAATTCAGGAGAAACATGGCAGCCGAAAGAGCGGTCTGCCGCCCACCAATCAGAGGCGCGGAAGACGTCGCGCGCCGTCATCTGAACAGCTAAAACTTGAGTTGTCTTTGGACGACAAGAACTGACCTCACAAAATTTTCACTCACGCCTTGGTGAAATAAACGCCATAGTGCGCCGAATGACACACATTCTCACAATTTTTGTACTCGCGTTCGGACTAACATTCGCCACCCAAGGCAGCGCAAAGCCCACCGACAGGCCGCTCGATGGCGACGAACAATCGACGGAAACCGCAGTCCAGCAAAGGGCGAGGCAACAAGGCTTCACGACCGGTGCGCCTGTCTTCATTCGCATCTTCAAAGAGTCTTCTACGCTGGAAGTCTGGATGCAGAAGGGCAGTCGCTTTGCGCTGTTCGACTCCTACAAAATCTGCAAATGGTCGGGCAAGCTTGGGCCCAAACTGCAGGAAGGCGATAGGCAGAGCCCCGAGGGGATGTATTCCATTGAGGCCAACGATCTGCGCGTCAACGCTCGCTGGCATCGCGCGATGGGGGTCAATTTCCCCAATGCCCATGACCGAACCAACTCGCGCGGCGGGTCAGGCATCCTCATCCACGGCAAATGCTCGTCGACCGGGTGCTTCGCGCTAACCGATCCTCACGTCGAGGAGGTGTATGACCTGGTGGACGCGGCGCTGGCAGGCGGTCAGCCTCGTGTTCTGGTCCACATTTTCCCGTTTGCACTGACACGCGACAACCTCGCGAAGAAGGCTGATCATCCGGCATCCGATTTCTGGCAGGAACTGCGGCCCGCGTTCGCCGCGTTCGAGCGTGACCGCCTCCCGCCGCAGGCGGAGCTTTGCGGGGAGCAATACGGCTTTTCATCATGGCGGCAACGTCGCGGGCTCGGCGCTCCGCATCGCGTCAGTTGTCAGAAGCTGACGCCAGACACGCTGGTCAATGTAACTGCATCAGCCAAACCCAAGCCTGTTGCAGCCGTCGCGACCGCTGACGATGCGAAATCCTGTAATCCGAAACAACTGCGATGCCGTTTGCTGCGCATCGCAGTCTCTTCAAAGGCACCATGTCCGAAGAAATACGCTCGCTGCCGAAATCCACAGACCGCGGCAATTAAGAGCGTGGATTGTCCGCTGAAATATCCGCGCTGCAGAAAGCGTGGAAATTCGCGCGTCGCCGCTGTCGGCCCGAAAAATGCCAAAAGGCGTTAACAAGCGCGATCTGCCTCGGAAAGCCTGCGCAACCTGCGGGCGCGATTTCCTATGGAGAAAAAAATGGGAGCGTGACTGGGAAAATGTGAAGTTTTGCTCAGACAAATGTCGGTTGGCGTCCAAGACGCCTAAAGTTTAGGCAGCGAGACAGACGGTTGCGTCGCACAAATTTATGCTGCAGCGCGGCATAAATTCCCTTTTAAATCATCTGGAACGGTTGCTTGTCTGCGACGTTTTGGACCATGGCCGCCAATTGGCGCCGATCTTGCCTTTCTTATAAATATCTTATTTTGCGCCGGATGATCTGCGCAATACAAGGAGGCAAGCTATGGAAATCATCCTATCCGTCTGTCTGATAGCCGAACCCAGCCGCTGCATGGATCAACGACTCCCTGAACTTGTTGAAACCGACAACCCGATGCGCTGCAACGTCGTGTCAATGCTGCACGCCGCGCAGTGGGCTGGCGAGCATCCCGGTTGGCGCATCGTGAAATGGCGCTGCGACCGCCCAGGCGGACGCGA
>JBGSLP010000435.1:0-4212 GCA_041740655.1 Alphaproteobacteria bacterium | reverse complement strand
GCCGAAAAGCAAATTTATTTGTGGTATCGTTTGTCAGGCGCTGGAAATTGAATCTGGAAAATTTGCAAGTATTTCAGGTGGATACTGCAAGCAGATGGCGGACCCAACAGGATTCGAACCTGTGACCTCTGCCTTCGGAGGGCAGCGCTCTATCCAGCTGAGCTATGGGTCCTATGCGCGGAATGTAACGCATCGGTTCTGGAAGAGCAATGCGCGAGCCGTGGCGCCTCTGAAACATCAACACTGTGACTTAACGCTCGTTTGAACTTGGCCGCCGGGCGTTGCACGCTCTATAGTCCGCCGATGAAAAAGAACCCTGCGCCTCAATCAGAGGCTGAAAGATCCACGGTCGAAAAACCCGTAGCTGCTGGCGATCACGTCTATCTGATCGACGGCTCGACCTACATTTACCGGGCCTATTTCGCGATGTTCAAGGCGAGCCAGGCGCGTGGGCGGGCGTTCACGCGGTCGGACGGCACGCCGGTCGGCGCGGTGATGACGTTCAGCAACATGCTCTGGAAAGTGCTGCGCGACGGCGTCGATGGCGGCAAGCCGAGCCACGTGGCGGTTGTGTTCGACCCGCCGGGCGGCACCTTCCGCAACGAAATTTATCCCAGCTATAAGGCGAACCGCGATGCGCCGCCGGACGAACTCCTTCCGCAATTCCCGTTGATCCGCGACGCCGTGCGCGCCTTCGGCTTGATGCCTCTCGAACAGATCGGCTTCGAGGCGGACGACCTCATCGCGACCTACGCCTGCGAGGCGACGGCGGCGGGCGCGGAAGTCACCATCATATCCGGCGACAAGGATCTGATGCAGCTCATCGGCCCGGCCGTGCGCATGTACGATCCGATGCCCGGCAATGAGCGCCGCATTGGCGCCGAGGAGGTGCGTGAGAAATTCGGCGTCGGCCCGGAGCGCGTGATCGACGTGCAGGCGCTCGCGGGCGACCCGACTGACAACGTGCCCGGCGTCCCCGGCATAGGCATCAAGACGGCGGCCCAACTCATACAGGAGTATGGCGACCTCGATACGCTGCTCGCCAACGCCGCCAGCATCAGCCAGAAAATGCGCCGCGAGCGGCTGCTGGAGTTCGCCGATCAGGCGCGCATCAGCCGCGATCTCGTCCGCCTCAAATGCGATGTCGTGCTGGAAACGCCGCTATCCGTCACCGCCGTCAAGCCGCCCGAAGCAGGCCCGCTGCTGACATTCCTGCGCTCGATGGAATTCACCACGCTCACCAAACGCATTGCGGATGCGCTTGGCGCCGAAGTGCCGGACGCGCCGCCGAAATCCTTGCCGCCTTCGCATAGCGCTCCGGCTGCTCAAAACCCCGAGGAATCACCCGCCAGCGAGGCCAACCTCTCCGGCCCAGCGGCGCTCGCTGAACGCGTAAAAACCGAGATTGCCGCAATCCCGTTCGACGCCAGCGCTTATCAGACCGTAACCGACCCTGAGCGCCTGCGACAGTGGATTACGGCGGCGACCGAGCACGGGCGCGTCGCGCTGGCGGTGCAGGCGACCTCGCCTTATCCGGCCATGGCGGATCTGGTCGGCATTTCCTTAGCGCTTGAACCCGGTCTTGCCTGCTACGTGCCTCTCGGCCATCGCTCGGCGACTGCCGGGCTCGATCTCGACGGCGCTGGCGTCATCGCCCAGATACCGCTGCGCGACGCTATCGAGGCCCTGAAGCCGCTGCTCGAAGACGCCGCCGTGCTGAAAATCGGCAATAACCTGAAATACGACTGCGGCGTGCTGCTGCGGTATGGCGTCCGCGTGTCGCCGGTCGATGACACGATGCTGATCTCCTATGCGCTGGATGCAGGCCGCTCGGGCCATGGGCTGGCTGATCTGTGCGAGCGCAATGTCGGCTGCAAACCGCTGGCCGCTAAGGAGTTGACAGGTTCGGGCAAGGCTCAGGTCGGTTTCGATCGCGTCAGCGTGGCGAAGGCGGCCGAACATGCGGCGGGAACGGCCGATCTCACCTTGCGGCTATGGCAGGTTCTGAAACCCCGGCTCGTGGCGGAGAACGTCACGACGGTGTACGAGCGGCTGGAGCGGCCGCTAGTGACCGTTCTACGCGACATGGAGGCGGCGGGCGTGAAGGTCGACCGGCAGGTTCTGTCGCGGCTGTCCGGCCAGTTCGCGCAAAGCCTCGGGGCGATCGAGTCCGAGATTTACGCCATGGCGGGCGGTACATTCAACATCGGTTCGCCGAAGCAGATGGGCGACGTGCTGTTCGGCAAGATGGGGCTGCCGGGCGCTGGCAAGACATCGAAGGGCGCACTCAGCACCGGCGCGCGCATCCTGGAGGAACTCGTCGCCAGCGAAGAGTTGACCGAGGAGCAGCGCCGTCTGCCCGCCAAGCTGCTGGAATGGCGCCAGCTTTCCAAACTCAAAAGCACCTACACGGACTCGCTGCCGGGCTATATCCACCCTGAAACCGGGCGCATTCACACGTCCTACGGGCTCGCGGCGACCTCGACCGGGCGCATCTCCTCCAACGACCCGAATCTGCAGAATATTCCCGTGCGCACGATGGAGGGTCGCCAGATCCGGAGCGCCTTTATCGCGGAGAAGGGCCACAGGCTGGTTTCGGCGGATTACAGCCAGATCGAGCTGCGCGTGCTGGCGCACATGGCCGACATCCCCGCCCTCACCCGCGCGTTTGCGGAGGGCCTCGACATTCACGCGATGACGGCCTCGGAAATGTTCGGCGTTCCCGTTAAGGACATGCCCGGCGAAGTTCGCCGCCGCGCCAAGGCGATCAACTTCGGCATCATCTACGGGATTTCAGCCTTCGGGCTGGCGCAGCAACTCGGCATTAGCCGCAGCGAGGCGGGCGACTATATCGCGAAATATTTCGAGCGCTTCCCCGGCATCCGCGACTACATGGAGGCAACCAAATCCGCCGCTCGCTCCCATGGTTACGTCACGACGATTTTCGACCGCAAAATGCATTTCCCCGATATTTCGACGCAAAACCGCGCCATGCGCAGCTTCTACGAGCGCGCCGCCATCAACGCGCCGATCCAGGGGTCGGCGGCCGACATCATCCGCCGCGCAATGGTGCGCATTCCGGCGGCGCTGGAGGCGGCGGGCGTAAAGTCGCGCATGTTGCTGCAGGTGCACGATGAGCTGATTTTCGAGGCTGTGGAGGCGGAAGTCGAGGCGACAATCGCTGCGGCGGTCAAAACCATGGAGCGCTCGGCGGAGCCTGCCGTCGCGCTGAAAGTGCCGATCAAGGTCGACGCCCGCGCCGCGCTGAACTGGGATGAAGCGCACTGATTGCGGCGTTACGGCGCTATTTCAGCGCGATATCCGTGAAGGTGAAAGTCTCGCGACCGTATTTGATCTCGACCGCCGCCAGCTTTTTGCCAACGGGTGCGTCGGCGGCCTTGAAAACAACGGCGGCCTTGTTTTTCGCGCCGCTTTTATACCCCTTGTAGACATCGCCGCGCTGCAGTTTCTGCCCGTCCGCCTGATAGCCCACCCATTTCAGGATGACGCCGTTTTCACCGAGGGCTTTTGACGTGCGCTGAAAGTACAGCGGTTCCTCGTCCGCCAGCGTCGAAATGACGATCCGGCAGGAAACATCCGCGCCAGCAAGCGAGCAGCCTTGCAGCTCCATCCGAACGCCGCCGAGTTCCTGCACCCGGGCGCCCGTCGCCGTTGCTTTGGCTATCGGCTTTTTTGCGCCGGGGGCCGCAGCGCGCTCGCGCATGCATTTCAGCTTCGCGGCGGTCTGCTCGGGCGTGTCGGTGGGCTTCAGTTCGTTATCGCAATCCGCCGCCTGCGCCGGAATGCAGAACAGGGAGAGGATGAGCGCGGCGCCGAAAGATTTCAGCATTGGCTGACGAACGCAAGAAACTGACTTTTTGCTCGGCAAATGACGCTTTCTTTCAACTTATTCTGGCTTAGACCGATTTATATAAAATTCTATCAATCCATTGAGCGTTGAAAAAGGCATTTACGACGTGATTATACCAAAGCGGCAAGCCGGCGGGTTGAGAAAGCGGTGGCGTCCGTTAGTGAGACTTGGCCGCAAGCCTCTGCTGGTAAGCGAAGGGCTGGCGCGGCGAGGGTTCAGCGGCTATTCATGCACTGGGCGGTAAAGCCATCGCCTGAGCCAAATGCAACTGGGAGGCGGACTTTGTCCGTAAGTGCCGATGAGTGAACTGGACGCTATGAGCGCCGCAAGACGGCGCCGCA
>JBGSLP010000434.1:0-8254 GCA_041740655.1 Alphaproteobacteria bacterium | reverse complement strand
ACGCACACGGGCGCGCTTGCCCTTCGGATGCGGGATGTGACCATAGACCTGCTTCACAGCATCGACGATCAGCACGCCGGAAAACATCGGCCAGCAATAGGCCCCCGCCCGCTCCCACGCGACCGACGCATGAACCACAGGTCGCCACGTTACGGGAGGGGCGAAAAGCGCGGGGTTGACGCTCTCCACCGCGAACATGGAGCGCGCCAGTTGCGCCTCGATCTGCCCTTTTGTGAACGGGCGACCTTGGCCGAATGGCGTCGTCTCTGACCGCGCCCACAGACCCCGGCGATTGGGGACCACGATCATCAGCCGTCCCTCCGGTCGCAGGACGCGCCACAACTCGCGCAACAGCGCCGTGCTGCTTTCTGAGTGCTCCAGACAATGCACGGCTATGACGCGATCAAAGCACACGTCCGGCAATGGCAGATGCGTTTCCTCCACGAGCGCGGATGCACAGGGCGCCGATGTCGGCCATGCGATGGCGCCCTGAGCCTGAGGCATGAGCGCCACGACCCGGTTTGCATCCGACAGGAACGGCCCGAGAAAAGGCGTCGCATATCCGATGCCGGCGATCGAGAGCCCTGCCGTATTGCGCCAGCGGGCGCGCATGCGATGGGTGATGATGCGCCGCGCCGCCAGCCCGAGCGGCGTGCGATAAAATTCGCGTAGGTCGAGGACGTCAGGATGCATCACAATGCTTTGTCGCGCGGTTTACCGGAAAAAGCATATAATCTCTTTAATTCAGGTCGTTAAATCGCCTGCACGACTCATCGGCAGTCGGCAGGCTTATATATCATTCAGATACCACAGATTTAGAGCATGAGCGGCATGGCAAACCTCGAAATTGAACAATTTATGTGCGGCGCCGATAACTACGGCGTGCTGATCCACGATGCCGCTTCAAACCTGACCGCTGCGATCGACACGCCGGACGCCGCCCCCATACGCGCGAAGCTCGCGGAGAAGGGTTGGCGGCTGACGCACATCCTCACCACCCATCACCATGGCGATCATGTCGCCGGGCACGCTTCACTCAAGGCAGAAACCGGATGCGTGATTTACGGCGGCGCCAAAGACGCGGCGCGCATTCCCGGCCTCGACGTTGCGCTAAAGGACGGCGAGCGGTTCAAGTTCGGCTCGCACGCGGTCGACGTTTTTGATACGCCGGGGCACACCCTTGGGCATATAGCATATCACCTGCCAGACACGGGCGTCGCCTTTCTCGGCGATACGCTTTTCTCCCTCGGATGCGGGCGACTGCTCGAGGGAAGCGCGCAGGATATGTGGAAGTCGCTGCAAAGAATCATGACGTTGCCGCCCGAGACTATTCTTTATTGCGGGCATGAATATACTTTGTCGAACGCCAAATTTGCTTTGACCGTGGAGCCGGAAAACGAAGCGCTTCAGCGACGTGCGGCGGAGGTCACCAAGCTTAGGGGGGACGGCGCGCCTGCGCTTCCAGTGCGGCTGAAGGCCGAGCGCGAGGCCAACCCGTTTTTACGCCCGGACAGCCCAGCGATCCAGAAGCGTCTTGGACTGCAAGGTCGTCCGCTGGACGCAATTTTCAGCAAATTGCGCGAAATGAAGGATGGTTTTCGTTAAGTCACTGTTCAGAATAGGTTTTTGGGTAGAGGGAACAAAGGCCATCCACCGGTTGTTGTGGAAAACAGCATACGTGATGACAACATCTTGCGGGGGGGACGCTTTTGGCCTTTAATCGGAATGCCTTTGAGGGAGGCACAGTGTTTGATTCGGAATGTGGAGAGGGCAACCTGCGTTCCGATGGCAACACAAAAAGCGGTTCAATTCAGCGTAAGCAGGCATTTCAAGTATTAGAAAACGGCAATGGGCGATTTCATTTGCCTCAAAGCGAACAGTGCTTGCGGAAAGATACGCTGACTAAATAAGATAGCCTGCGCCGTGGCAACATCGGAAGCAGGGTTGACAGCGGGGTATACAATGGGTGCGGTTTCCGCCGGCAGCTTGCTGTCTGCGCTTTTCATCGATTACGACAATGTTTACCTCGCGTTGCGAAACCGCAATGAAGAGGCGGCGAGTCGTTTTGCGCGTAATCCGATATCGTGGACATCGCAATTGCTGAACGGTCGCTTGATCAAGAGCGATGACGGGCAAACCATGCGCCGCCGCATCGCCGTCGCCCGCTGCTATGGCAACCCGGCGCCCTGGCGTCAGGGCCGTAATGGTCCTGAGGATCCAAACTGCTTTGCTTTCGTGCGTCACAATTTCCTGCGCGCCGGCATGGAAGTGGTCGATTGCCCGAAGCTCACCTCGCAGTTCAAGAATTGCTCCGACATCCGCATGGCTCTCGATATTCGCGAGCATCTCAATCATCAAGTCCGGTATGACGAATTCATCATCCTGTCCGGCGACAGCGATTTCACGCCCGTTCTGATGAACCTGCGCGCGTTCGACCGCCGCCGTGTGATCTATACCAACGAATACACATCGCCCTATTACCGCGCCTTCTGCGATAGCTGGATCGAGGAAGCCGAACTGATCAGCTACCTCTCGCAAGCGCCGCAAATCGGCGTTGCGGAGCAGAGCGGCCATCCTGGCTATGATAATCAGCCTCAGGCTCTCCCATTCACACCGCAAAAACCTGCTTTGCCGCACATGCATTCGGTCGACTCGTCCGGCAAGCGGCGCGGATTTAACGGCGACGGCGCAGTGCAGTCGCTTATTGCGGATTTCAAGGTCATTACGCAGGAAATAACCCAGCTTGTCGTCGAGGTGGTTGAAAACTCGCACAAGCCGGTGCCGCTGGCTTATCTTGCCGATCGCGCTCAGAAATCGCTCGGTCAACCCAAGACCGTCGGAACCAACTGGGCGGGCTGCGGCGGCTTTCTGAACTTCCTGCAGCAGAACTTGCCGACATCCCTGTCGATCAGCGAGAAGCCGCCGCAGGTTGTCTACAACCCGGCGCGGCATAGTGTGCGCGAGGAGGCGGAGAAAGCGCCCGCCATCCGCGAGATTCACATTCAGGCGCCGACCGTGCAGCCAGTCACCGCGCCGCAATCGAACAGCAGCAAGATTGCTGACCTGCAACGCTCGATCACGCGCATTTACGACGCCTGTCAGGCGCCGCCGCTGCCGCCGAGCGAATATCAGTTGCTATTTACGCTGATCGCCGCAGAAATTCGCGAACGCGGTTTCCGGCCGGACAGCACAGCGCAGGCCGTCGTTATCCGCGCCGAGGATGCCGGGCTGAAGCTTGCGGTCAAGGACGTCGCATTCGTGCTCGATGCAGTCGACGAGGTCGACCCATGGCTGGAGCGCACGCAATCGCCAGCCGCCGTCGCTCGCGCCTACCGTGACCATGTTCTGGCCAAATGTAATGCGGCTGGTGTGCAACTCAGTGATGACGAGCACCAGCTCATTCAGGTGTGGTTCGGCGCCAGTCAGTGGGGCGGACATGCGCCGTCAAGCGACAGCGATAATGGCGGCTCGACGCCCCGGCTGCCTCGCGGGCAGGACCGATTTCCCCAAGCGCCGGAAAATCAGTCGACGCCTAAGAGGATTGAACCCAACCCTGCTCGCAACGCAGGCGCTGGCTATCGCGGCGCTCCGCAGCACCCGAACGCGGGGCAGGAAATTCCACTGCCGCCGGATTTCGGCTTTGGCGATCCGGAGCCTGAAAGTCCGCTGGAAACCGGCAGATTCCCATCCCTGCGCTTTAACTTCTCGAAGCGCAACTAACAAGCGTCAGCGCTGCGTCGCCAGCGCTGCGCCGATCATGATCAGCACCGCCGCGATCCACATCGATGGCTTTGCCTCGGCGAGACCGAAAGCAGCCAGCAGCCCCGTCGACAGAATCGGCGTCGCATTGGCGCTTACGCCGAGAACGCGGATATCGCCGTGCTTGCATCCATAATCCCACAAATAAAACGCCAGCCCAACCGGGCCGATGCCCAGCGCCGCAATCGTCAGCCATTGCGCTCCGCTGAGCGGCCAGACGGTCGTCTCCAGCAGGAGGTGAACGCCAAACGCCATGACGGCCGTAATCGCGCAATAAATCGACACCGCCGAACTGGGCACGCCTTGCGCGTAGCGCCGCGAGGCGACGGAATACCCAGCCCAAACCACCGCCGCCGCAAGCGCTGCCCCATAACCGAGCCAGTTCTGACCCGATAGCGCTGCGCCATCTGACAAAACCGCCGCTGCGCCAGTCGTCGCGAGCACAGCGCCTCCAAGCTGGCGGCGGCTGAGTTTTTCCATGTCGGGCAAAAATGTGGAGAAGAGTACGATCAGCAGCGGCCAGAGGTAGTTAATGAGATTGGCCTCAACCGGCGGCGCCAATCGGAGGCTGAGGAAATAAAGCATGTGGTAACCGAACAGACCGCCAACGCCGAGGGCGAGCGTGCGCCACGTCAGCACCGTCGTGAGGCGGCTCATCTGCCCACCGCCCAGAAAATGCGGCAGACCGGCAATCGCCCCGATTGCGAAGCTGAGCGCCATGAACTGAAACGGCGGAACCGCGTTGAGCGAAACGCTCAATGCCGCCAGCGTCGCCCATAGCAGAATTGCGCAAAGTCCGGCTCCGGTCGCGAGCGAGTTGTACCCGCGACCGGGTGCAGACGGCGCCGCCGCCTCGCTCATGTCGCGATGTATTGTCCGCCGTTTGCCGTCAGCGTCGCGCCGGTGATGAAGCCAGCGTCGTCGCTCGCGAGGAAGGCGACGCAAGCCGCAATTTCCCCAGCCGTGCCCAGGCGTCCGACAGGGATTTGCGCGATGATGCCGTCCAGCACGTTTTTCGGCACCGCCGCGACCATCTCGGTGTCGATATAGCCCGGCGCCACGCAGTTGACCGTGATGCCCTTGCGCGCATTTTCCTGCGCGAGCGCCTTCGTGAAACCGATGACACCGGCTTTGGCGGCGGAGTAGTTGCCTTGTCCCATCTGGCCTTTTTGGCCGTTGATGGACGAGATATTGATGATCCGCCCCCAGTTGCGCCCGCGCATGCCTTCAAGGATCGGCTGTGACATGTTGAACATGGAGTCGAGGTTGACGCTGATCACCTCGCGCCACTGCTGCGGGGTCATTTTGTGGAGCATCGCGTCGCGGGTGATGCCGGCGTTGTTCACCACGATGTCGATCGGTCCGACCTCGGACTCAATGCGCTTGAGCCCTGCCGCGCACGCTTCGTAATCGCCGACGTCGAACTTAAAGACGGGGATGCCGGTTTCGGCCTGAAATTTCTGCGCTGCCTCATCATTGCCGCCATAGTTCGCGGCGACCCGGCAGCCCTTCTTTTTCAGCGCCATCGATATGGCGTGCCCTATGCCCCGGGTTCCGCCGGTGACGACCGCTACACGTGTCATGCTCATCTCCCTGAACGCCGCCGGATTTTTTCCGTGCTGGCTTAATTACCAAGTCTCAAATCAATAATTCCGCAATGCGTGGGATGCCCTAATTAGGACATCCGCTCGACGCACATGGCGATGCCCATGCCGCCGCCGATGCACAGGGTGGTCAAGCCGCGTTTAGCCTGACGACGCTGCATTTCGTGAAGGAGCGTGACCAGCACGCGAGCGCCTGATGCGCCGATCGGGTGGCCGATGGCGATTGCGCCGCCGTTCACGTTGACCTTCTCCGTGTCCCAGCCAAGACCTTTGTTGACAGCGCAGGCCTGAGCGGCAAACGCCTCGTTGGCCTCGACCAGATCGAGGTCGTGGATCGACCATCCGGCCTTTTCGAGTGCCTTTTTCGAGGCCGGAATTGGGCCGGTGCCCATGATGGACGGGTCAACGCCCGTGGTCGCCCATGACGCGATGCGGGCAAGCGGGGTCAGCCCACGGCGCTCGGCCTCGGAGGCTGTCATCAGCACCAGCGCGGCGGCGCCGTCGTTGAGACCGCTCGCATTGCCAGCCGTCACGGTGCCTTCCTTCGGGTCGAAAGCGGGGCGCAGCTTCGAGACGTCGTCGATGGTGGCGCCATTGCGGATATACTCGTCTTCCGACACCACCGTGTCGCCCTTGCGGCCCTTGATCGTCACGGAAACGATCTCGTCCTTGAATTTGCCCGCCTTTTTCGCAGCTTCCGCTTTGTTCTGCGATGCGACCGCGAACTTGTCCTGCTCATCGCGCGTGATCTGCCACTGCCGCGCGACGTTCTCCGCCGTAATGCCCATGTGATAGCCGTTGAAAGCATCCCACAGCCCGTCGCGGATCATGGTGTCGACCATCTCCAGGCTGCCCATTTTCTGGCCGGCGCGGATATAGGCTGTGTGAGGCGACAGGCTCATGCTCTCCTGTCCGCCTGCAACAACGATTTTCGCGTCACCAGCGCGGATCGACTGATAGGCCATGGCGACCGCCCGAAGCCCGGAGCCGCAAACCTGATTGATGGTGATCGCTGGCGTCTCGATAGGAAGGCCAGCGTGAATGGACGCCTGGCGCGCCGGATTCTGCCCCTGCGCCGCTGTCAGCACCTGCCCCATGATCACGTCCGAAACATCGCTCGCATCGACCCCGGCGCGGCTCAACGCCTCCTTGATGACGGTCTTGCCAAGCTCGTGCGCGGGCACGGTGGCGAACGCGCCGCTAAATGACCCGACCGCTGTCCGGCATGCGCTGGCGATCACGATGGCTTCTTGTTCCGACATTAGCTTCCTCCTCGTTATTGCCGCGCTTCAGCCCCGCTGGACAGGTCGCTAGATTGGCAAATATTCATGACACTGTATATTGCACGCCACACATGGATAGCGTCAAACTTATCTGCGCGGGAGATTTTGCGCAAAGCCCGCGCTCCGCATGACGGAAAAGCCAAAATTTCTGGCGCCGCACCCAGAAAAAGTGGTAACTATATTGCAGTGCAGTATTACGGACACATGAGGTCGTAGACTATGACCATTAAAGCGGCGGCGCTTGCAGCCGGTATTGACGACGAGCAGCGCGATCTGACCCGCGCGAACAATAAAAAACGCGATCAGGTCATCGTCAAAAAATACGCCAATCGCAGGCTCTACAACACCGAGACCAGCGCCTATGTAACGCTTGAAGATCTGGCTGAAATGGTCCGGTCGGAGCGCGATTTCGTGGTGTATGACGCGAAAACCGGAGAGGACCTCACTCACTCGGTTTTGACGCAGATCATCGTCGATGAGGAGGGGAAAGACGGTCAAAGCCTTCTACCCATTGGCTTTTTGCGGCAGTTGATCCGCTTTTACGGTCATTCCATCGAAAGGCTAGTGCCGAGCTATCTGGAATTCAGCCTGAACACGCTGACCAAGGATCAGGATAAATATAACCAGCATTTTGCGGGGTTGTTCGGCACTGCAGCGCTTGAGGCCATGCACGAGCAGACGCTCAACAATATCGCGATGTTCGAAAAAACTCTTGCGATGTTTTCCCCGTTCCCTGCGGCTGCGGCTTCGAAACGTCAGGGGCTGTCCGATCAGTCGAAAGCGATCGAGGCGCCGTCCGCCGTGAAAAGCGAGGATCTTGCCGAACTCAAATCTCAACTCGCCGCAATGCAAGCGCAGATTGACCGCCTGTCGAAATCCTCCGAATAGCATCCCCCACAGCCACACTCTAGTCATGGTTTTGAAGCAAAACTTTGCTTCGCATCGATTATGGCACGCTCAGGTTGAGTTAATGGAGCATTAACGGATTCATCGTATTGTCCATGTATGGCATTCACCATCGCAAACTAGGTCATCGGCGGGATTCTGTAATGGGGCGTATCCGTATCGCAGCTATAGGCATAACTTTGCTTCATCTCTCCGGCTGCGGCATCAGCATGCCGTCGCTTTCCGCGTCAATGGGCTCCAACGACGCCCCGCCGCCTCGCCCGCAAAAACTTGATGACACCAAACAGGCGGCGGCGACTGGCGGTCTGTGGGAGACGATCAAGTCACCCTTCACCAAAAAGGGCGGCGCTGACGAAGTCCGCCTCATGGCGCAGAAATTCAGCCCAGCCGAAGCTCAGAGCGCCATCAACGCCTATCGCGCCAAAAAAGGACTTGGACCTCTCCGGCTCAACGCGAAACTGAATCAGGCCGCGAAGGCGCACGCGCAGGATCTTGCCAAGAACGACCGTATATCGCATTTCGGCTCCGACGGATCGGACATCGAGGAGCGGGTTCGGCGCACGGGTTATGTGTTCAACCTGATCGCCGAGAATGTCGGCACCGGGCAAATGTCATCGGCGGAAGTCATCAAGGGATGGCAGCAAAGCCCGTCGCACAACGAAAACCTGCTGCTGTCGGATGCCGAAGAAATGGGCGTCGCCG
>JBGSLP010000433.1:0-1943 GCA_041740655.1 Alphaproteobacteria bacterium | reverse complement strand
GCAGGCCGCCGCGCGCCTTGCGGAACTCGAACGCGACGTGTCGGACGGGCGCGCAATGCCGGTCGCCGCCGCCGAGGAAATGATTGCGCTCATGCGGCTGTAATGAGCGGCGCTAGTTCATAAGCGCAGCGCGGCGCGGATGCCACGCACGAGCGAACGCATATCGACGCTGGAGCGCTCGCCCATCATCTCGAAGTTCTTTTCCAGCCATCTGTCGGCCGCGCGGCGACCGATATCGCGCAGATGGAGGAGGAAATCCCATTCGGCGTTGAATTTGGACGAGGCGCCGAGCGGATCGAGTTCGTTGTGAGCCTCGATGATGTGCAGGTTGACGCGCTTGAACTCCGAGCGGTTAAGCTTGCCCTCGTCGATGAGGCGTCCGGCAAACTCGATCGAGCGCAGCTCGTTCAGCAGGCTGGCGTTGAACGAGATTTCATTCATCCGGTTGAGGATTTCGCGGGCCGAGCGAGGCGTGCCCTTGCGCTCCACCGGATTGATCTGAACGATCACATAATCCTTGGTCGTGGTGCTGTTGTGGAATGGAAAAAGCACCGGGTTGCCCATGAACCCGCCATCCCAGTACGGCACGCCGTCAATCTCCACCGCCTGAAATACGAACGGGAGGCAAGCCGAGGCCATCACCATTTCGCTGGTCAGTTCGTGATGCGTGAACACCTTGACGCGCCCCGTCTCCACATTCGTCGCGGAGATGAACAGCTTGATGTCGTTGCTGGCGCGCATTTTCTCGAAATCGACGGTGTGCTCGATGATGTCCTTGAGCGGATTGAGGTTGAGCGGATTGATCTGGTAGGGCGAGGCCATCTTGTTGAGCAGGTCGAAAAACAGATAGCCGGGGGAGGTGTCTAGGCTCCAGTTGCCGAACAGCATGTCTATGGGCGCCCGCTGGATGGGGCTGTAGCGCGTTGCCTGGCTGATCTCGCGCCAGAATTTTGCCAGCGCATCGCGCGCGCCCTCATATCCGCCCTTGGCGAGGCCGTCGGCGAGCACGACAGCGTTCATGGCGCCGGCGCTAGTGCCGCTGATCGCCTCGATCCGGATGCGCCCGTCTTCGAGCAGGCGGTCGAGAACGCCCCACGAGAATGCCCCGTGGGCGCCTCCGCCTTGAAGCGCGATATTGATGAGTTTGACGCCGTTGGCCGGCCTGTCGTTCATTGAGCTGTCCAGCCACCGTCGACTGGAATTGATGCTCCGGTTATTGATGAGGCCGCGTCCGAGCATAGGAAAACTGCGAGTGCTCCGATTTCTTCCGTGGTGACAAACTTCTTGGTTGGCTGGGCGGCGAGCAGAACGGTCCGCACGACCTCTTCCTCGGTAATGCCGCGCGCCTTGGCCGTGTCGGGAATTTGCTTTTCGACGAGCGGCGTTTTTACATAGCCCGGGCAGATTGCATTGCAAGTTACGCCATGCTCCGCGCCTTCGAGCGCCACCGTTTTCGTCAGCCCCAGAACGCCGTGCTTGGCCGCGACATAGGCGGACTTGAAAGGCGACGCCACAAGCCCGTGAGCCGACGCAATGTTGATGATGCGGCCCCATTGCCGCGCCTTCATGGAGCCGAAGGTCAGCCTTGTGAGGTGGAAAGCGCTCGACATATTGATGGCGATGATCGCGTCCCATTTCTCGATTGGAAACTCCTCGATGGGCGCGACATGCTGAATTCCGGCATTGTTGACCACAACGTCGACCTGGCCAAAATTGGACTCGGCGGCGGCAACCAAATCCGCGATCTGGTCCGGCTTCGTCATGTCGGCGGGATGATAGGCCGTCTTCACGCCGAATTTTGACGCGAGTTGCGCCTTGATGTCGTCGATGACAATGGCGTCGCCAAAACCGTTGAGCATGACATTCATGCCGGCGCCCGCGAACGCCTCCGCGATCCCCAACCCGATGCCGCTCGTCGACCCTGTCACGATTGCGGTCCTGAC
>JBGSLP010000432.1:0-3373 GCA_041740655.1 Alphaproteobacteria bacterium | reverse complement strand
CTCGGTCGTCGCCTCGGCGATATCCTGGCGAAGCTGGTCGCGCAGACGCTCCAGATCGAGATTGATCAGCAGCTCGCGGATGGCTTCCGCGCCGATGCCAGCGGTGAAGCTGTCGTCGCCATACTCTTCCTGCGCCTTGAGAAGGTCTTCCTCATTGAGCAACTGGAGCGGCTTGAGCGGCGTCAGGCCGGGCTCGATAACCACGTAGTTTTCGAAGTAGAGAACGCGCTCAAGGTCCTTAAGCATCATGTCGAGCAGAAGGCCGATGCGGCTTGGCAGAGACTTCAAAAACCAGATATGCGCGACCGGCGCGGCCAATTCGATGTGGCCCATGCGCTCGCGACGCACCTTCGTCAGCGTCACTTCCACGCCGCACTTTTCGCAGATGACGCCTTTATATTTCATCCGCTTGTATTTGCCGCACAGGCACTCATAGTCCTTGATCGGGCCGAAAATGCGCGCGCAGAACAGGCCGTCGCGTTCGGGCTTGAACGTGCGGTAGTTGATGGTTTCCGGCTTTTTGATTTCACCGAACGACCACGACAAAATTTTCTCCGGGCTGGCGATGGAGATTTTGATCTGGTCGAAAGTTTGAACCTGAGGGGCGAAGAGATTGGTGATCTCTTGATTCATAAGGTAGCTCCTTGTCAGACGACTCGTCAGCCGTCAAAAAGTCAGAGCGAGGTTCGGATGCGGGTCGCGTTTCTCCGCATACGTATTCGCCAAGTCAGTCGGCATTCAACCCGGTTGACGCTGTAAACCGGTAGCGCCCGTGCGAGGATGTCCCTCACACGGGCTTGATTTTTATTCGGCGGCTGCGCGCTTGCCCAAAGGCTGCTGACGCGATTTCAATTCGGCGCTCGGCGTTGACGCGCTGACAGTGCCGCCGCCGGGGCGGTTCTGCCGCAGGTCGACATTGAGGCCAAGCGCGCGCATTTCCTTCACGAGCACGTTAAAGCTCTCCGGGATGCCGCTCTCGAACGTGTCGTCGCCGCGCACGATGGATTCATACACCTTGGTGCGGCCCGCCACGTCGTCCGACTTCACCGTCAGCATCTCCTGCAGGGTGTAGGCGGCGCCGTAAGCCTCCAGAGCCCACACCTCCATCTCTCCGAAACGCTGTCCGCCGAACTGCGCCTTGCCGCCCAGCGGCTGCTGGGTCACGAGGCTGTAAGGCCCGATCGAGCGCGCATGGATCTTGTCGTCCACGAGGTGATGCAGCTTCAGCAGGTATTTGTAACCCACCGTTACCTTACGATGGAACGGCTCGCCCGTGCGACCATCGCTGAGGGTGATCTGGCCGGATGAATCCAGCCCTGCCGCCTTCAGCATTTCCACGATATCGGCTTCACGCGCGCCATCGAACACCGGCGTTGCGACCGGCACCCCTTTGCGCAGGTTGTCCGACAACTCCAGCAAGCCCTCGTCATCAAGACCGGCGATGGTTTCGTTTTCGCCATAAATCTTGTCGATCGTTTCGCGAAGCTGCTCGATTTTATTGGTCTCGCGGTATTTATCCGCCGCCTTTCCGATCAGGCTGCCAAGGCCACGGCACGCCCAACCGAGATGGGTTTCCAGAATCTGACCCACATTCATACGGCTCGGAACGCCCAGAGGATTGAGCACGATATCAACCGCCGTGCCGTCTTCCAGATATGGCATGTCCTCGACCGGCACGATATGGCTGATCACGCCCTTGTTGCCGTGACGTCCGGCCATCTTGTCGCCCGGCTGCAGCTTGCGCTTTACCGCGACGAACACCTTGACCATTTTCATCACGCCCGTGGGCAACTCGTCGCCGCGCTTCAGCTTGTCGATCTTGTCGACAAAGCGGCCTTCGAGGCGCTTTTTCGCATCGTCATACTGCCGGCGGATGGCTTCCATATCCGCCAGATCCGCCTCTTCCTTCGGCGCGATTTCCCACCAATGGCTGCGTGGCACGTCGTCGAGGCTTTCAGCGGTGACCTTGGCGCCCTTGCGCAGGCCTTTCGGTCCGCGCGCGACGTCCTTGCCGATCAACAGATCGCGCAGACGGCCGTAAACGTTACGGTCGAGGATGTGCAATTCGTCGTCGCGGTCTTTCGCCAGCCGCTCGATTTCCTCACGCTCGATCGCCATGGCGCGCTCGTCTTTCTCGACGCCGTGACGGTTGAACACGCGCACCTCGACAACCGTTCCGGCAACGCCGGGCGGCAGACGCAGGCTCGTGTCGCGCACGTCTGACGCCTTCTCGCCGAAGATGGCGCGCAGGAGCTTTTCCTCCGGCGTCATCGGGCTTTCGCCCTTCGGCGTGATCTTGCCGACGAGGATATCGCCCGGCTGCACTTCCGCGCCGATGTAGACGATGCCCGCTTCGTCGAGGCTTTTCAGCGCTTCTTCCGACACGTTCGGAATATCGCGCGTGATTTCCTCCGGCCCGAGCTTCGTATCGCGCGCGGCGACCTCGAACTCCTCGATATGGATCGAGGTGAACACGTCGTCAGACACGATGCGCTCAGAGATGAGGATCGAGTCCTCGAAGTTGTAGCCCTGCCATGGCATGAACGCGACAAGCACGTTTTTGCCGAGCGCCAGATCGCCAAGGTCGGTCGACGGACCGTCGGCGATGATGTCGCCCTGCTCCACCCGGTCGCCTACGCGCACCAGCGGACGCTGGTTGATGCAGGTGTTCTGGTTCGAGCGCTGGAATTTGCGCATGTTGTAGATGTCGACACCCGATTTGGCCTGATCGGTTTCCTCGGTCGCGCGGATGACGATACGCGTCGCATCCACTTGATCGACGACGCCGGTGCGGCGCGCGGCGATGGCGGCGCCGGAGTCACGCGCAACGACACTTTCCATGCCGGTTCCAACGAGCGGCGCTTCCGCCTTGATGAGCGGCACGGCCTGACGCTGCATGTTCGAGCCCATCAGCGCGCGGTTCGCGTCGTCGTTCTAAAGGAACGGGATCAGCGCCGCCGCCACCGAAACAAGCTGCTTGGGCGAAACGTCCATGTAGTCGACACGCTCAGGCGCAACCACGATGACGTCACCGGCCTTGCGCACCAGCACGAGATCATCCGTCAGCCGGCCATCGGCGGAGAGCTTCGCATCGGCCTGCGCCACATGGTACTTCTGCTCTTCCATCGCCGAGAGATAGTTGATCTCGGACGTGACCTTGCTGTCGCGCACGCGACGATACGGACTCTCGATGAAGCCGTATTTGTTGACGCGGGCGAAAGTCGCAAGGCTGTTGATCAGGCCGATGTTCGGGCCTTCGGGAGTCTCGATCGGGCAGATGCGGCCATAATGCGTGGGATGCACGTCGCGGACTTCGAAGCCCGCACGTTCACGCGTCAGGCCACCGGGACCAAGTGCGGACAGGCGACGCTTG
>JBGSLP010000431.1:0-9854 GCA_041740655.1 Alphaproteobacteria bacterium | reverse complement strand
TATCAAGCAGCTTGAGAATTTCGCGGGCGTGATGAATTTCGTGATCTTTCCGATGTTTTTCGCATCGTCCGCGCTCTACCCCCTCTGGCGGATGCAGGAGTCGAGCATCCTGCTATACAATATCTGCCTTGTTAACCCGTTTACCTACGCAACCGAACTGATCCGCTTCGCACTTTATGGCCAGATGAACTGGCTCGCGTTTGGGGTCGTTCTAGGGTGCACGGTTGTGTTTTTCAGCCTGGCCGCACTGGCTTATAATCCATCGCGTGGGGTTATTTCGCGGCGGCCGGGCGCATCCTGAGCAATCAGCCTAAGTTTGAAAAGATCGGAACTGGAATGAATAAAAACGGCGTGGCGTTGATACTGGTAGCCGCTGGCTTGACGATATCGGGCGCGGCGTGGTCGGCCTCTCCCACAGACAAGGACTGGCCGTGCGTGCAGCGCAAGGTGCCGACCTTGAGCATCGGCTCGGTCTGGGCAGGTCCTCCGCTGGAACCTGGTATTGCGGAATGGCGCAAGGTTCCGGAGGTGGCGGCTATCGTGCCCAAACTCGTATCGCGCCGGACAAGTCTGGAGGATGCGGGGAAGCTCATTAACGAATTTGCGGCCCAAGCTGGCGAGGACAAAGCCAGCCGGATGACGATGGTTTTCGCTGGGGTTTATTCCGAAATCAACGAGTTGCGTTCGGACATCATAAAAGCGATCGAGCGCTTCACTATCAATCAACGGCGACGCGCCGACGAAATCAGGGCGACACGAGCCGAACTGGAGCCGCTGCTTGCGAAGCCAAACAAAACCCCGCAAGAGCAGACCCGAGCGACGGATCTTCAAGAAAAACTGAAATGGCAGGTGCGCATTCACGAAGACCGCGAAGCTTCGCTAACCTACATTTGCGAAACTCCGGTTATTCTTGAGCAGCGCGCCTTTTCCATTGGCCGCGATATTCAGAGCGCCATGAACTAGGCCGCGAGAAGTTGGAAGATAACCGAGGCCTCAAGGCTCGGGCTGGGCTGGTTTAAGCTCGTGCCCATCAAAAGCCCATGCCTCCGTTCCGTCCGGAAACCAGATGACGTTGCGATAGCCATATTCTTCCAGCGCGCGCTTGGCGGCGTTCCACGACATCCAACAATCCGCAATGCAGTAAAACACGACCAGCTTTGCAAGGTCGCCGCCCGTCAGCCGTGACAGGTTGCGGCGGAAATACGCGTCCGTCTGAGCGCTTATCAGCCCGTAGCCTACGTCGGGCAGCCATGCCGATCCCGGTATGTTTTCGCGGACCTTATCGCGCCAGATGATTTCCGGCGGGAGGTTCGGCGGCTTTGGAACGCGAGGCATGACATCGACGAAAATCGATTTGCCGTCGAGCCATATCTGACGCGCCTCTTCGCCGGATATGACGCGTGCGCCTTTAAGCGTGGCGGGCACCGGAGCGCGATAGTCATCCATTCTGTATGTTGCAGGCTCCGGAATGTCGGCTGCCAGCGAAGTCGTGATCACGGAAAATCCGGCGGCCGCAAATGCGGTAATCCGGATCAGCCGAGACCAGCGCGCCGCTCTCATTGAGTGATCAGCGCGTCCTGTTCATCCAGCAAAGGGACGCCGTATTCCAGCAGGATCGCGTTGATCTGCGCCTGGTTTTTTTTGATGAGCGTGTTCAACTCCCGCTTCCACTCCTGATCGTTCGGGCGCACGCCAAATGTGATGCGGTAGGCCTCGCGCGGCCCTTTCGTTTCCTTCACGAGTGGCTGCACGGTCATTGGCGTTGCGGAGCGCTTGGCATAGTAGCCACCAATCGGCCCCCACAGGATGCCAGCGTCGATCTCGCCTTTTTCAAGGTCCTGCACCATCTTCTCGGATGGTGACTCGAAGCGGCGGTCGACGACCAGCGGGTAGGGGCGAGAGTTGCCGATAAGTCCGTTCGAGGCGAGTACGTCGGCCGGTGGAGAGCCCGCTACGATACCGATTTTCTTGCCCTTCAGGCGCTCGTCATCGAGGTTTGCAAGCCCATCCAGCCCAACGCCCTTTTTGAAGACGATTGCCCAAGCCGACCTGTAGTAGTGATTGGTGTTCTGCACGAGCTCGTCGCCCTGAGCATAGCCAATGATGATGTCACATCGCCCAGCGCGCAATGTTTGACGGACAAAGCCCGTCGCCATTGGATACCACGTGTAAGCGACCGGCACATTGAGATCTTTTGCGATCAACTCCGCGATCTTGTTTTCGAAGCCTTCGCCAGCAGTGTTGGAGAACGGCATGTTGGCCGGGTCAGAGCAAACGCGAAGCGTCGTTCTATCGACGATGTTCGACGTTTCCTGCTGAGCCGTGGCGGCGCTGGCGCAAATCAAAAGCGCACCAGTCACCGCGAACAGCTTATTCCACATATGTTTACTCCCAATCACGCAGCTCTTGCTGGCCGCATATTAAATCACGCTTCATGCGCTTATGGCTTCAGGCACGCTTCCTCATTCTGCTTGAACACAGCGGATGGCGGATCTTTCTTTGCTGGACGGCCTGGAGGAATGGCTCCATCCGAACGCGCCTTCAGATATATCCAGATATCGTCCAGGTAGCAGACAACGTTTCTGTTCGTGCCGAACGAAGGCATGACGCTGTTTTCACTCGCGCCAATCCTTCTCTTGCCTTGGATGATGACAGCCTGAAAGTCTTCGTACGAGAGGGTTTTAACGGAATCGACAAGCGCTGGAGCATAGGTGCTGCCTAGTCCTTCTGGACCGTGACAGACGTGGCATTCCGCGTGATAGCGACGAAAGCCGCTAAATGTGTACCAGTCGGTCGTGCCATCCGGTTTGATGTTGTAAGTTGGGTTGCCGTCCTTGTCGGAAAACTTTCCGTCCTCCTCGGTTTTTCCATCAGCCCCAAAGGATACGGATGTGAAAACGAAAACAGCAGCGACGGCCGCTAGTAGAAATGCGCCTGCGCGCTGCGTTTGATCCTTCATGCTTCCTCCAGTTTTTGACAAGGTTAGTGTTCTTCTCGTGTTAGCCTTATGAATAAATAGGAATTTTTGGAGGAAAACAATGCGACTCAAAGTTCCGGCGCGATTGGTGATCCAACCGCGCCGGGCTTCATTTGATCAAGCTGAAGCTTATGGAAGCGTGAAGACCGTTAAGCTGCCGCCGAGTGCGGTAAACTTCTTCAGGCCAGAGTAACCGCCCACAGCGCCCAGGCCGTCAGCCGGGTTTGTAAGGCCAGCCGCGAGGCCGATGCCTGCCCAACCACCGATACCCGAGAGGACAGCAACGTGTTGTTTGCCTTTGTGCTCATAGGTCATGAAGTTACCGATAATGCCCGATGGGGTTTTGAACTTGAAAAGTTCTTTACCCGTCTTGGCGTCGATAGCTTTTGCATAGCCCTCAAGCGTGCCGTAGAACACAACATCGCCAGCTGTCGACAGAGCGCCCGACCACACGGAGAACGGCTCAGGGATCGACCATACGATCTTGCCCTTCGTTGCGTCCCAAGCGATAAAGTTGCCCATGCCGTCATGGCCGCCGTTTGCCTTACCAGCTGGATACATTGCGAGCGTCGCGCCGACGTATGGCTGACCTGCAGTGTAGCTCACTTTGAAAGGCTCGTAGTCCATGCAAACGTGGTTAGTCGGTACATAGAACAGACCAGTGCGTGGCGAGAAAGAAGCAGGCTGCTGGTCTTTCGTGCCGAGAGCGGCAGGGCAGATGTTTTTGGAGTTAACATCTTCGCCGTTTTGCTCGGTCGAGTATTTTGCAACAACCAGCGGACGACCGTAGGTTGCTGATTTAGGATCCATGTCGACTTTCGACACCCAGTTTACGACTGGGTCGAATTTTTCGGCAACCAGCAGTTCGCCGGTGTTGCGGTCCATCGTGTAGCCAAGGCCATTCCGGTCGAAGTGAACAAGAAGATTACGCATCTTGCCGTTCATTTCTTGGTCCACAAGGATCATTTCGTTGACGCCGTCATAGTCCCACTCGTCATGTGGGGTCATCTGATAGACCCATTTCGCAATACCGGTGTCGGCATCGCGAGCCCACATGGTCATGGACCAGCGGTTGTCGCCAGGACGCTGTTTCGGGTTCCAGGTCGATGGGTTGCCGGAGCCGTAAAAGACGAGATTCGTCTTAGGATCGTAAGAATACCAACCCCATGTGCAGCCGCCGCCAATTTTCCACTGGTCGCCTTCCCATGTGTTCAGGCCGGAATCTTTGCCGACTGGCTTGCCGAGGTGAGTGGTTTTTACAGGGTCGACCAGAATGTCTGAATCGGGACCCATCGAGTAACCGCGCCAAAGCTGCTTGCCGGTTTTCAGGTCGTAAGCAGTGACGTGACAGCGTACGCCAAACTCGCCGCCGGAGATGCCGACGATGACCTTGTCTTTGACTGGCAGAACAGTCGCTGTGTTGGTTTCACCTTTTTTAGGATCGCCGTTCACAACCGACCAGTTGACTTTGCCGGTTTTGGCGTCGAGAGCCACAACCGTCGTGTCAGCCTGATGAAGAATGATCTGTCCGTCGGCATACGCAACGCCGCGGTTAACCGTGTCGCAGCACATGACCGGAATGACGTCCGGATCTTGCTTTGGCTCATATTTCCAGATGATGGCGCCGTCATTGTTCAGGTCCATCGCGTAAACGATGTTCGGGAACGGCGTGTGGAGATACATGACATCGCCGATAACGAGTGGCGAGCCTTCATGACCGCGAAGAACGCCAGTGGAGAATGTCCATGCGACTTTGAGGTCTTTTACGTTCGTGGCGTTGATCTGATTCAACGTCGAGTAACGGGTGTTTGCATAGTCGCCCGTTTGGATCGCCCAGTTTTTGGCGTCCTTCATTTTAGCCATCAGATCTTCGTTCGCGGTGGCTGCGTTCATTGTGAACGCGGCGCCAGCAGCGAAGCAAAGAGCATACATTGACTTCCGCATGCGGTTCACTCCCTAAGTTAAGGCCTTATTACAGACCACGATGCCCTAAACGACCAAAGTATGAGATTAGATCATCGCGGAAAGTTTGATTTCGGAATGATGCCCGGCATCGTGTCACAACAGACAAAAACAATTCCATGCCTCGCCAATACTTGACGTTGCTCGCCATGGAGGCGCTGAAAAGCTTTTGCCGCGCTTTCGAAAAGTAGCATGCGGTCCCGATCCGCCGCTACCTAGAAGCCGGTTATCGTGCTCAGAGCTTATGATTTTCTTATTAGGCATACAAGCGGGTTGTAGCCTATGAGTCGTCGTAGGTATCGTTTCGCACTGCGATAGAGTTGAGAGGAACTCCAAGGACGGTGCGGCCAATCTGTCGCCTAAGTGCATGCCTTGCTTAATCTAGACGCCAAATTGCACACTATTCGATTTCCGCTTTTCCAATGTTGCAATGCAGCCATACACTGATCGCAACGGCTAGGTTGCGTGCTTTTGCCGCAACCACCTCTCGCGCGCCAAACCGAAATCTGTGAGTAATTTTTGTTTTTTGGAGATACTAACCCCATGACGACAATCGTTTTTTTCTTGAGGATAAAATTTCTGGCATTCGCACCGGTAGTTTGCCAGCTTGCTTTTGTCGCAGGTCTTGTAACCTTTGCCTCTCCGACAGTTGCTGCTGAAAAAGAAGGCGCCCTCCTGCAGGAGATCAAAAACGGCGCAAGGGATTTTTCGGGCCGTAATCTGACTGGCTATGATCTAACCGGAGCAAACCTCAACTCCCTCAATTTCCGGGGGGCGAAACTGGATGGAGCCAATCTTAGCGGAACCAACCTGCGTGGCGGCGAGTTTCAAAGCGCTTCGCTCAAAGCCGCCAATTTGGCGGGCGCAAATCTGGATGTCGCAATTTTTCGAAACGCAAATCTTGTCGGTGCAAATCTGAGCCGTGTGAGCGCTCATTCAACTATCTTTTCAGGCGCTGACATGCGGAATGCTATTTTCGAGGATGCGGTGCTTGTCAGTATATTCGACCGCGCAAACCTCTCCGGGGCAAATCTTCGCGGCGCGCGGATGGGGGCCGACATGAAGAACCAGCCGATGGGTCTCATGCGGGTTTCGCTGAAGAAAACGAACCTGCGCGGCGCCAACCTGAAGGGGGCCGATCTTTCCCGGGCATTCATGGAATTTGCCGATTTGACCGGGGCGAATCTAGAAGGTGCGGTGCTCGACAAGGCCGACTCCGCAGGCGCAATCTATACCGGAGCCGATCTCACCGGCGCTGACATGACAGGCATCGACCTTCAGTCGGCGCAGCTGACGGACATAAAGGGACGCGAGTCCATCAAAGGGTTGGAGACCGCAAGAAATGCTGACTCGGCAGCTTGGTGAAAGGCGCGCGATAAGACCTGTTTTCTCACTCTATTATATAGCGGCGATTTTTTGCGTGCTGGCGGCGCAGGGCGGGGCGATGGCGAATGAGCCGCGCCAGCCGCTTCCCGTCAAAGAAATTGCGCCCGGCGTGTTTGTTTTCCAGGGCGCGCACCAGCTTTTCACGCCGCAAAACGAGGGCGCCATCTGCAATATCGGCTTTATCATCGGCGATGAAGCGGTGGCTGTGGTCGATACGGGCGGCTCGCTCATTCAGGGCGAACGGCTGAAGGCGTCGATCAGGTCGCGCACGAGCCTGCCGATCCGCTATGTCATCAACACGCATATGCACCCCGACCACATTTTCGGAAACCCGGCCTTCGTCAGCCCGGAAACCACGTTCGTCGGGCATGCCAAACTTGCGCGGGCGCTCGATGCGCGCGAGCAGACTTATCTTGCAGCAAATGCGCGCCTTCTCGGCGACGCGGCGAAGGGGCTTGAGGTCGTCCGCCCGACGCAACTTGTGGAGCGGGAAACCAAACTGGACATAGGCGGGCGGGTTTTGGTTCTCCAGCCTTACCCAACAGCGCACACGGATAACGATCTGACGGTGTTTGACGAGAAGACCAGCACGCTCTTTGCGGGCGATCTGCTGTTTTCCGGCCATCTTCCGGCCATCGACGGCAGCGTGAAGGGCTGGCTGCGGGTCATGGATAAACTGGCCGAGAGGTCGGATGCGCGCGTCGTGCCCGGCCACGGCCCTGCTTCAATGGCGTTGCCGGATGCGTTGGCGCCTCAAAAACGGTATCTCACCCGCCTCACCAAAGATATCGCGTCGGCGATCAAGGCCGGCACGTCGATGCAGGCGGCGGCGAAAACGGCGGGCCTGAGCGAAAAGGATGCGTGGGAGTTATTTGACGAATTTAACGCGCGAAACGTGGCCGCCGCATACGCTGAAATGGAGTGGGATGACTAGCGCCTTTGTTTTGGCAGGCCCTTGAATATTGGCCAAGACGCATCCAGGTCTTTTTTAGTAATACATAGTAAGAGTAAAAATATAGAAAGAATTTAAAATCTACTCGCTAATTTAAGTGAGCAACGACTATGATGTGGAAATCACATTTTTTTGATCTGGGGTTGGCGGAACCCAACAAGACAAAAATATACTCAAAAATAAGAAACTCGGCGATAATAAGAATGAAAAATAAGGATATAATAAGACTCTTAATTCTTTCTGTCGATTGAATCTGGGCGTTGTTGGGGCTTGCGTGTGAAAGTGCGATCGCCTACTTATTGGTGGGGGACGGAAATGCGAACGCACTCCGCCCAGCCGATCAGACAGGTGTCAATCGGTTTGCAATGTTGAACCCAAGGAGACGACCATGAAAGTCTGGACCAAACCCGCAGTATGCGCCGTAGACGCTGGTTTCGAAGTAACTCGTTACCTCCCAGCCGTTACGAAATAAGGCGCATCGGGGGTATTCCCTCGATCGTTTTTGACCGACTTTGAAACTCAAAGTACTCGGTTCGGCAGCCGGGGGTGGCTTTCCTCAATGGAATTGCAACGCCCGGCTGTCTCGTTTGGTGCGCGCCGGAGGCCACGGGCTACTGCCTCGCACTCAATCGAGCTTGGCTGTTAGCGCTGATGGCGAGCGCTGGTTGACATGCAATGCGTCGCCGGACATCCGGCAGCAGATCGCAGCCACGCCGGAATTGCACCCCTCCGCCAACGGTCCGCTGCGCAACTCGCCCATTAAGGCCGTTGTGCTGACAAATGGCGATGTCGATCATATCACAGGGCTGTTAAGCCTGCGAGAGCGTGAGGCATTTACGCTCTACGGCACGCATCGCATTCTGCACGTGCTGGATGAAAACAGCATTTTCCGCGTCTGCGATCCGGCTATCGTCGTGCGCACCGAGTTTGAGATTGGACGAGCCGTTGAAATATCCGGACCCGACGGACCCCTCGGTCTTACTGTTGAGCCATTTGCGGTCCCGGGCAAGGTCCCGTTATATCTTGAGGATTTGAGTAATCTGGCCGCAAACTTTGGCGCTGACGACGGCGACACGATTGCGCTCAAAATTACCGCCGCCGGATCTAGGGCTGTCGCATATTACATACCTGGGTGCGCTCATGTCACCGAAGCGCTGAAATCCAGAGTGAGTGACGCTGACGTTCTCCTGTTCGACGGCACCGTTTATTATGACGACGAGATGATGCGTGAAGGTGTGGGTCAAAAGACCGGCGCGCGGATGGGCCATATTTCTATTGCAGGCGAGAGTGGTTCTTTGGCGGCCTTCGCGAATGTCGATATAAAACGCAAAATATACATTCACATCAATACGACAAACCCCATTCTGGAGCCGGGATCAGAGGCGGAGCAAACCGTCCGAGCCGCAGGATGGGAAGTGGGATGGGACGGCATGGAGATTGAGCTATGACGATTTACGTGGACGCGGTTCATGTGACGGCGGACGATCCGCAGGTGCCCGAGCGGGGTTTCACGCCGGACGAACTCGAGGCGGCGTTGCGTCAGGTCGGGGCCGCGCGTTATCACAGCCTGCATCCATTCCACAAGCTGCTCCACGGCGGGCATTTGCGAAAAGGGCAGGTGCAGGCGTGGGCGCTGAACCGCTTTTATTACCAGTGCACGATCCCGCGCAAAGACGCCGCGCTTATGTCGAAAATGACCGACAAGGCCATGCGCCGCGAGTGGCACCAGCGCTATCTCGATCATGATGGCTATGGCGAGGAGGAAGGCGGCATCGAGCGGTGGCTTCGCCTGACGACGGCGCTTGGGCTGGATCGCGACTACGTGACCTCGACACGCGGCATTCTTCCCGGCACGCGCTTTGCCGTCGATGGCTACTATCATTTCGTGCGCGATCACTCGGTTCTCGAAGGTATCGGCTCGTCGCTGACGGAACTATTCGCCGCTGGCATTCACAGCGAGCGCATCGCGGGCATGCTGGCCAACTATTCGTTTATCGACGATAATATGATGGCGTATTTCAAGCGCCGCCTCAGTCAGGCTCCGCGCGATGTCGATTTCGCGCTGAAGTATGTCAGAGCAAACGCGACCGATCAGGCATCTCAACAGGCGGTCGTCAACGCGCTGATCATGAAAACGAACGTGCTCTGGTCACAGCTCGACCACCTCTATTACGCGTATGTCGAGCCCGGCAACATTCCACCCGGCGCTTTCCGCCCGACGGAGTAGGCCATGAGCGGTCAAGAGCGCATGCGGGTTATCGTGAACGATGCGAGCCGTCCGAAGATGCCGCGTCACGTGCGTTTGCAAATGAACGAGTTGCGGGATCGCTGGGTGGTGCTCGCTCCGGAAAAAGTCATGTGGCCGGATCCGGTCAGCGTCGACGTGCTGCAACTGTGCGATGGCGAGCTAAGCCTCGGCGCCATCGTTGAGAAACTGGCGGTCGATTACAACGCGCCGCCGGAAGTCATCAAAACCGACGTGATGGAGTTCGTGCAAGACTGGACGGACAAACGCTTACTCATTCTATCCTAGACGCGCCGCGCGGAATTGCGGCCGCCGCCGCGCCGCAGCGCATT
>JBGSLP010000430.1:0-2675 GCA_041740655.1 Alphaproteobacteria bacterium | reverse complement strand
TTCAGCCGCATGCTCTCGATGCCGAAGAAAGTTTTCATGGGATTGGAGAGACCCGTGCCGCCAAGCGTCGCGCCGAGTGCAACTTTCTCTCCGAGTTTGCTTTTCAGCGCAGCATTGGACGAATTTGCCGCGTACCATGCCATCGCATCCTGGCACCACATGCAAAACGATGTGGAGAGACATTGCTCGCCCGCGATCTGCATCGCCTTGATGGAGATTTTCAGACCCTCGCCGATGTCGGCGTCACCGCAATGCGAGCGGTAGGCGCCTGCTGCGCCGAGGCTGCGCAGCACATCCTCTGGATAGACGCCATCGCGGTCGATTTCCCCGACCATCCGCGCCAGTTTGCCCGAGGCAATTTCGCGAACGCCTTGCAGAATCGCATCCGTACTCAGGCCCTGAGCCGGAGAATTAATGCTAGTATAGTCAAGCGCCGTCGTCATCGGTCACTCCTGAACATGAGGCCGGGCCACAATAGGCCCGGCGCAGCGGCGTCTTCAGGCAAGGCCAAGTTCGAGATTGACCGGACGCGTGAACGTGTTGGCGACGGGCGACCATTTCTGCACATGCTCGACGAGCGCAGCTTTCTCAGCCTCTGGAGCATCGGCCTCAAGCGTGACTTTGACCCGCACATCGGTGAAGCCAACCGGCTTCTCGCTCACATCGCCGGTACCCCACACGGCGCTGATGTTCAGATCGCCTTCGAGTTCCAACTCAAGCTTCCGGATGACGATGCCGCGATGGATCGCGTTTGCGTGGATGCCGACTGCGAGGCACGATCCGAGCGCGGCGAGCGACGCCTCCGACGGGTTTGGCGCGGTGTCGTCGCCCAGCAGGCCCGGCGGCTCGTCAACGATGTAAGCGGGCAGATCGCGGATATAGTTGCCGTGGCGGAACCGCCCTTCGGCGATAGTTTTGCACTTGAGCGTCTTGATCGCCTTGGGGTTCGCCTTGCCTTTTTCGATCAAAGCCGCAAGACCATCCTTGTCGATTGGCGCCAGTTGGTCGGGTTCAGGCGCAAGACATCCGGTCAACGCGGTGGCTAAAGCTGTCATCGTTCTCCCCATGCTTGATTATCGAGCGCTTCAAGGCGCACAAATAAACGTACCGTTCGGTATTATTAAAGCAAGAAGGGCGCCAAATGCGCCGGGGTGATTTTTCCCAGTTAACTCAACAGTCGGCTTCGAACGAAATGCAGCGCGCGCTGCTAAGGCATTCATCACAGCCGGTTAGGTTGCACAAAATGACGCCTTCGAAGCCGGGTGATCATGTAGTAGGCGCCGGGAGCGGTAAAGTTGAAGATGCTTGCCGCCCCGCGCGCGGTGGGGATAATGGATTCAAAGCGCTAACGCGAGTGACCAAGGGCATGGCCAATCCTTCAGATGAAACCCCGGCGACAACCGTCGTGGACCGAGCGCGTCTCCGCCGCGGCCCCGGTCGACCTCGCTCCAGCAACGCCGAGCCGTCGGCGCGCGATCAGATTCTGGAGTCGGCGACGGCGTTGTTCTGCCGGTTCGGTATCAACGCCATCGGCATCGACAGCATCGTAGAGGCTGCCGGGGTTTCCAAAACCACGCTCTATAATATTTTCGGCTCCAAGGAAGCGCTCATTCACGATGTTCTGGCAAAGGCCGGACAGGACTGGCGGCAAGATCTCTTTGCGGCAATCGATGCGCATACCGGCGACCCGACCGCGAAATTACTCGCCATCTTCGACCGCCTTGAGGAATGGTTCGGCGATCCGGACTATTTCGGCTGCCCCTTCATCAATGCTGTCGGAGAGCACGATAAATTCGATAACACCATGCGCAATATAGCGCTGGCGCATAAAAAGATAGTGCTGCATAGGATCGTCGCGCTCGCTGAGGAAGCCCAGTTCGAGGATGCGGCGGGCGTGGCGCATCAGTTCGCTGTCATCATCGACGGCGCGATCGTTGCGGCGCTTATAACGCGCGATCCGCTCATTGCGCATTCGGCAAGGCAGGCCGCTCAAGCCGTTCTGGAAAGGCAGTCTGTTCGTGCAGCGAATCTTGCGCGCGCATTAGCCTGAAGGACGGCGTGGGGTTTATGCGGCGATCGCCGAAACGCCGCGGGCGGGCGGATACTCGGCGACCGCCGTCGCGCTTTGAAAGTGGCGACGCCACGCCCAATTACGCGATCTGGTGAGAAGCAATAGCGCCGCATAAACAGAGCGAGAACTAATGCTAAAATTTTAAGTATAGTGGGAACGAAGAAAGAATAATTGCGTCTTTGGATTGTGATTTTGAGAGTAGTTAAAATCTTTGATTGCATCAATGATAAAGTTTGAGGTCGGACTTTGCTGCATCGACCTGCGACCAGTTATACACCGCAAATGGCGCCAGTCCGGCGTGACCATACTCACGCCACGCCGCCATGGTTGAGTTCGCCGTGAAATGCACTAGATTGAATGCGAGTCAGCCGATGACGGAGATCTGAATCGGAATGCGTTACTTTCAACATGAATCGCGGAAGGCAATCTGGAGCCAGCGCATTGCGCTTGTGTTCCTCATGCTGTTCCTGATCACGTTTACATTGCACCGCTTTTCGCAAATCAACACCCCCGTCGCGATGCAACTGTTTGGCCTCGCGGTTGCGGGCGCAGTCGTTGCGCTGCTGCTGGGTCTGACGGCGTTCGTTGGCATCTGGCGTGAGGG
>JBGSLP010000429.1:0-12666 GCA_041740655.1 Alphaproteobacteria bacterium | reverse complement strand
TGGAGCGGGCGAGGCGATTCGAACGCCCGACCCTCACCTTGGCAAGGTGATGCTCTACCCCTGAGCTACGCCCGCTCATACACCGGCTGGACGCCGGGCAGACCTTCTGTATAGGACGAAAACGAACGGCTTGGCAAGCGCGCCGGAGCCGCCGTTCGATTTTTTCGAGATGCGCCAGGCGCCGAACCGGGTCGCGTCTTTGGCAGCCATCGATTTTCTTGCCAAACGGCTCGGAAGAAACCATTTTACAGCAAATCATGTCGCGGAACGCCGCGACGATTCCGAGAGGCGCGTGGAATGTTCACACTTGGCGGCAAGAAGACCCCGGATACGAAGCAGGATGATCTGATCAAGGACACGACGACGCAAAGCTTTGCGCGCGATGTTGTCGAAGCGTCAATGAAGGTCCCAGTGATCGTCGATTTCTGGGCGCCGTGGTGCGGCCCATGCCGCCAGTTGACGCCCTTGCTGGAAAAGCTGGTGCGCGCCGCCAATGGCAAGGTGCGGCTCGTGAAAATGAACATCGACGAGCACCCGGCCGTCGCCGGACAGCTTGGCGTGCAATCCATTCCCGCCGTATTCGCGTTTCAGAACGGGCAACCGGTGGATGGCTTCATGGGCGCGTTGCCTGAAAGTCAGCTGAAAGCGTTCATCGATCGCCTGACCGGTCCGGACGATGGCGCGGGGTTGATCGAGGACGCCAACGCCGCGTTCGAGGCTGGGGATATTAACAAAGCCGCCGAACTCTACGCCGCCCTGTTGCAGCAGGACCGGGAAAACGTTGACGCCGCTGCGGGCCTGACGAAATGTTACGTGAAGGTCGGGGATCTCAAACGGGCCGAACAGACGCTTGGCCTCATCGCTCCGGAAAAGCAGTCAACCGCCAGCGCCGTCAGCGCCCGAGCCATGCTGGAACTGGCGAAAAAAGGAGCGACGGCCGGCAAGGACTCGGAGTTGAAGGCGAAAATCGAGAAGAACCCGGACGATCATGACTCCCGTTTCAAGCTCGCTCTGGCCTTGAATGCAAAAGGAGAGCGCGAAGACGCCGTCGAGCAGTTGCTTGAGATTGTCAGACGCGATCGCGCATGGAATGAACAGGCCGCAAAAACCCAACTCTTCGAGTTTTTCGAAGCCTGGGGACACGACGATAAATACACGATGAGCGGGCGCCGTCGCCTGTCATCGATTTTGTTCGCGTAAGGCGAATTGGCAAAACACGATCGCATGCCCGTCGATGACGCGGCGTCGCAATAAGGAACGAGTAAATTGGGAGTGACAGACAGATATCGCGGTCCAGACGACCTGCCGCGGACAATACCCGTATTCCCGCTTACCGGGTGCATTCTGCTGCCGCGGTCGTCTTTGCCGCTGAACATATTCGAACCGCGCTATCTGGCGATGATCAACGACGCTATGTCCGAAGCGCGCGTTATCGGGATCATACAGCCGCAGGCGAATGGCGGGCCGAATGAATCGCCCAGCGGCAAGGCGTATTCGCTGCGCCAGACGGGATGCGCGGGCCGGATCACGTCCTACACGGAAACCGAGGAGGGTCGAATCCTCATAACGCTGACCGGAATCGCCCGATTCGAGGTGGTGAGCGAGCGGCAGACGGCAAAACCCTATCGGATTTGCGAGATCAACACCGCGCCCTTCGAGGACGACTTTATCTCGGGCCACGGGCAGGACGAGGTGGACTGGGACAAATTCCTGGCGATCCTCAAGAATTATCTGGAGACGCGCAAACTCGTCGCGGACTGGCAGAGCATCCAGCGTTCACCCGCCGAAATGCTCATCAACACGCTGTCGATGATCAGCCCGTACGGTCCGGAGGAAAAGCAGGCGCTGCTGGAGGCGCGAGACCTCAAGACACGGTCGGAAGTGCTGATGGCGCTTGCGGAAATGGACATGGCCTCGCCCGACAATGGCGGCGGCAGCATGCACTGAAGGGAGCTGCCATGAGCGGTTTGGACGACGAAAACAAGCCGGTCTCCAAAATCGACCCGCGCCTGTTAGAAATTCTGGTTTGCCCTCTTACCAAGGCGCAGCTTCAGTATGATTCCACCGCTCAGGAATTGATCAGCCGCGCGGCGGGCCTTGCGTATCCGATCGTCGACGGGGTGCCGATCATGTTGCCCGACGAAGCGCGCGACCTGAACGCGGTCGCCACGCCATCACCGGCTGAGAGTCTGGGGGCGTAACAAGTGGAGCGAACATGAGTTCGTTCATCAAGACGGAAAGCGATCTCATCGCCCACTTGGATGCGCTCGTCGACAGTTCGCCCGAGTTTGCGCATGTGCGCATTGCAGCGGGTGATGTGCCTTTGCGATGGCTCGACGGCGGCTTTCACGGGCTTGTGTGGGTCATCACCAGCCAGCAGATTTCGATCGCGGCGGGGCGGGCTATCTACAATCGCTGCGAGACCGCACTCGGAGAGGTTACCGCCGCAACGGTTTTTGAGGCGCAGGACGAAACGCTTCGTGCGGCGGGTTTCTCGGCCCCCAAAATTCGCACGCTCCGCGCCATCGCAGAAGCCGAGAAGTCGGGCGCGCTTGATCTCGACGGTCTGGCGCATCTCAATCCGACCGATGCAATCGCACACCTTACAGCGATAAAAGGCATTGGGCCATGGACGGCGGAGGTGTACTTGCTCTTCGCGCTAGGGCATCCTGACATCATGCCTGCGAAGGATGTGGCCTTGCAGGAAGCCGCGCGACTGGCATTCGGTTTGCCGGAGCGACCGACCGACAAAATGCTGGACACCATGGCGCAAGCCTGGCGGCCATATCGAAGCGCCGCAGCGCGCCTTCTGTGGGCATACTACCGCGTGGCGAAGAATGGGCGCGATGCAGCGCCGGTCAAGGCAGGCCCTCAATAGCTTTTGCAATCTGAAACCGAGGACGAACATGCGCATCAATCGTGAAAACGCCCATTTGCTGATCGTCGACGTGCAGGAAAAGCTGGCTCCCGCCGTGTTAGACCATATTTCGATTATCGCCGCTGTCACGCGTCTTGTGGCGGGCGCGAGGACGCTTGGCATTCCGATCACCGTTTCCGAGCAATATCCGCGCGGGCTGGGGCCGACCATCGCATCGCTACGCGACCCGATTGGCGACGAGGCCGTGGTGATGGATAAAACGCACTTCTCATGCCTGCGCGAGGCCAACTTCGCGCAACGGCTACAGTCGCTGCGGGCTGAGGGCCGAAATCAGATTATCGTGGCTGGCATGGAGGCGCACATCTGCGTCGCGCAGACCGTGCTTGATCTTCAGGAGAGCGGATTTCAGAGCTTTGCCGTTGCCGACGCCATGGGGTCTCGCGCGAAGGAAAGTCGCGATCTTGCCCTGCAGCGGATGCGGCATGCGGGGGCCGTGACGGTCAACACGGAAATGGCGCTTTTCGAATGGCTGGACAAAGCCGGCAGCCCGGAATTCAAGGCCATCCAGCAGCTGGTTAAGTAGCTGCCGTCGGCGCTATCCGC
The DNA here is from genome assembly GCA_041740655.1 of Alphaproteobacteria bacterium. Lineage (GTDB taxonomy): Bacteria > Pseudomonadota > Alphaproteobacteria > Rhizobiales > Rhodomicrobiaceae > JAWXCE01. Next base: position 9,185 of record JBGSLP010000429.1, on the reverse strand, counting down.
CAGAAGCTTTAAACTGAGCCAAGCTTTAAACTGAGAATGAATGCGCCGTTCATTCGCTATTCATTCGCCGGGGATTAACTCTAGGTTATCCCTGAACAACGAATAAACAAACCTTTCCTCGGCACAACAGATCAGAAAGGCGGAAGATACAGGGGTCTTCCGCCTTTCTTTTTGGAACCTCATCCCCAATCTTGCGTCTTACGATATGAACCGCTACCGTGCGGGCATCCCCAGACGCGTGGACAATGAGGAGACTGCCGTGGCTTTCCAACTTCCCGAGCTGCCTTACGCCTATGACGCTTTGATGCCGTATATGTCGGCCGAAACTCTCGAATTCCATCATGATAAGCATCACCTTGCCTATGTCGACACCGGGAATAAATTGCTCGCAGGCTCAGGGCTTGAAGGAAAAAGCCTCGAAGAAATTGTGACTGGCTCGTTTGGCAAAAACGCCTCGCTCTTCAACAACGCCGGTCAGCATTACAACCACCTTCACTTCTGGCCTTCGATGAAGAATGGCGGCGGCGGCACGAAACTTCCCGGCGCACTGGCGGCTAAGATCGACAGCGATCTTGGCGGCTATGATGCGTTCCGTGAGGCGTTTATTGAGGCTGGCAAAACGCAGTTCGGCTCAGGCTGGGCTTGGCTTGCGATGAAAGACGGCAAGCTGGCAATCATGAAGACGCCGAACGGCGAAAATCCGCTGGTTCATGGCGCCAAGCCGATCCTTGGCGTCGACGTTTGGGAGCACTCTTATTACATCGATTATCGCAATGCGCGGCCGAAATATCTCGAGGCGTTCGTCGACCACCTGATCAACTGGGAATATGTGGAAAGCCAGTTTGATGCTGCGAAGTAATTTCTGACGCCGAAGGATTATCCGAGAGCCGCATTTTGCGGCTCTTTTTTATTGCGCGCCCCGTACCGGGCGATTTCGCATCGCCTCAGCGTTGCAACTCTGCGCGTCTTTTTTTCAAATCGCACCGGCCAGCTATTTCCGCGGGCCAGCTTGATCGCTGGCAACCTGCGGTTGCTGGACTGCAACAGCGCTTTCGAACATATGATTGCGAGATCAATATGTATACAGGCGCGCGTAGTATGTGTCCAAATACGTTGTCATTTAGAACGATGCTGGCCTTTGGCTGTATGCTTGCCATGGCGAAGCCGTCTGTTGCTCAAAGTATAAGCATCAATTTTCCGCCAATTCTCGGAGTGGAAGTCGATCTCGGCGGTCAACAGCCGCCAAGCGCCCCTCCTCTGGTGGAGCAGAGCACTCCGCCTGCCGGTCCGGTGGAAACGATTACCGAAGTTGTCAGTCCGATTATTCCTTTGAATCCGATCGAGACCGTTACGGACATCGTCAATCCCGTGCTGTCGCCGACCGGCCCGGTTGAAACCATTACCGAAATACTCGATCCGCTGCTGCCACCGGGCGGCCCGGTCGAAGTTATCAACGAAGTCATTGACCCGCTGCTCCCGATTGAACTGCCGCCGATAGAGCTTCCGGCAATTCCGATCCGCGAGTTGACGATTCCCGGAACGAGCATAACAGTAAATCCGAACGCGCTTCTGGCGCCGATCGCGCAAACGCTGGATGTCAAACAGACGGGCGGGGTGCTGAACCAGATCGGCGGGCTGGCGCAGACAGTTTCCGGCATCGTGAGCACTGGCGGCGGCATCGTCGATCAACTGCTAAGTGGCGGGATTGGCGGCAATATTACCGATGGAATTATCGGTGGCCTAGCCGATGGAAATCCTGCCTCATCTTCCGCCGCCAACACCATTTCCGCGCCTTCCGTGATTGCCCCGACGACATCGACCTTCATGATTTCCGGGGTTCTAGTGAATTCACATGACGGATTCGACGCCAAGTCATCGGATGCGAACGCGTCCGGCCGGACCGCTGGGTTCGACGCCGTAAGCTATGGCTTCACGACCGGCGTTCGGACCGATGCGTCCGACCTTTTCGGGCTCGACAAGGGGCGCGTAACGTACGGATTTTTCGGTAATTTTACCCACACCGATGTCGATACCGGCGTAAGCGATGCGCTTCAGGGTCTTGGTTTAAACCGTGGCGGCGAAGCGTCTGTCGATAGCTGGTCAGCCGGGGGCTTCGCCCTCGTCACAGCCAAGGCGTTTTACGGCCTGGCCGTAATTACAGGCACTTTCGGACAGAGTGAGGTTACGAATTTTCTGATCGGTTCGGGCAGCGAGTTCGACTCGGTTGGGTTTTCCACATCGGCTGTCGGCGGATGGCTAGCCCCCGTTGGCAAAACCGCGAAGCTGGACATCAGCGGTCGGCTTACCTACGCTGCGAGCGATATCGACGACTACAAAGACTCAGGCGGCGTGGTCTATCACGACACCTCACTCGACGACGTGAGTGTCACCGCCTCGGCTCGGTTGTTCGATTCCATCCCGGGCTCGTGGGCGACTTACCGACCGTTTATCCAGACCGGCGTCACGCATCGCATCGATCATACGAACGAGATCAAGGTGGACGGCGTGAAGTTCGAATTCGACGACGCCGACACAACAGTATTCGGGCGCATCGGCGTGGATTTCGAGGTTCAGCGCACTGTGCAGGCTTATATCGCGTTGCGCGGGGATGTCAGTGAGGACGCTGAAGCAGTCGCCGGACAAGTCGGCGTAACCTTCCGCCTTGACTGACTATCGACGGTTCAACACACGGCGCTTACAGCCCCCCGGACAATACATCTGACGAAATATCCGAGCTTTTACGAGGCGGCGCAACAGCAGGCGCCGCAGTTACCGGAGGCGGGCTTGCAGAATTTTTTTGCTCGTCAGGATCAAGCCGGGTTTGATAGCTCGGCGCAGGGATTTTCCGGGTTTGCTTCGGGATAATTTTGTCCACCGGGGAAAACTTGGCTCGCCTGCACGGGCTTTCACCCATCCGGAATTTCACAACCCAGTCAAAGGTGCCGCTTGCCGACGCACCCGGCGCGCGACAGATCACAAAGCGCGGCGGTGGCGGCGCCTCCGGCTGCGCCGCCAGTCCGAGGACCATGAATTTCGGCGCCATTTTCGATTTTAGCAGCGGCGTTGGCTCAAGCGATTTATAAAGACGCGGCCCGAGCGCGTTCGAGGCTGGCAAAGGCAGGACGAGAGGCGTCGCAAGAATTTCCACCGCAGGCGCGGAAGCGTTTGGCGTCTCGGCTGGCGGCTGCAACGATGCCTGCTCTATCTCCGGCGGAGATGAGGGCTGCTCCTGAACCTCCGCGGCAGACGTCCCGTTCCGTTCTATTATCGCCTCGGCGTTGGATTGCGCATCGGACGGCGCTGCGGGCGAGGCGGCGCTTTCGGACGTTGGCGCCTCAGGCTCAGGCGCCGGGTTGGCTGGCTCTTCCGCCTTCAGTGCGAACGTATTCTCGCTCGGATTGACCTGCTGGGGGGCGGCGTCCTGAGCCCGCTCCTCCTGTCGATCCGCTTCGTCGGCTTTCACCGGCACGAGTTCTTCCGATTCAGCTTCCATGCGAGACTGAATTTTGCTGCGGGCCGGTGACGGCGCAACTTCCAGACTCATATCCTGCCTCGCCGGCGATACCGCGATCTCCTGAGGAGGCGCGCCAGTCTCGCTGCGTCCAAACCATGACCCGAATGACGAGAATTGCGTGAAAATGACGAGGCACGAGACCGTCGTCACAGCAGCCGTGATCGCGGCAACCATTCTAAAACGGCGCATTCTCGCCGCGCGCCATACGGAATACCGATAGGCCTCGGTCTCTTCGCCATCCGCTCCGATCTCACCGCGATCGTAGCGCTTCCGACGCTCCGGATCGCGCAGGATTGCATAAGCGTAGGTCAGGCGGCGGAATGCGTCCTCGGCTCCGGCCGAACCGGGGTTAAGGTCAGGGTGAAGGGACTTCGCCTTGACGCGATAGACGGCGTGAATGGTCTCATCGCTATCGGTTTTCTTTGCTCCAAGGATGCCGTAGAGATCGTTCGATACGAGGGCTGAGTCCTCGCTCGGGAGATCGCCAGGCAGTTTCGGCCCGGCGCTAGCTTTCGGCACGATCCAGCTTTTCGGCATCACGAGATCGAAGGGAAGCTGCGTCGTGATATCGCCAATCGCAGTGTCGATCTGCTGCTGTGATAGGTTGCGCGCACTGGTGAGGTCAGCGCCAGTCAGATCGGCTCCGTCAAGTTTTGCACGCGCGAAATCCGCGCCAATAAGCGAGGAGTCCACCAGCTTGGCGCCGCGAAGGTCGGCGTTATCGAGCCGGGCGCCGCCGAACTCAGCCTCGACGAGTTCCGCATCGCGGAGGTCGGCCTCGATCAGCGTTGCGTTGCGCAAGTCGGCCTTGAACAGCAGCGCGGCGCGCAGATCGATGGGACCGCCATTGATCGGGCCAAACTGCCTCTGACCGAGCGAGAGCTCAAGATATCTCAAATCCGGAATGACGTCCGGATTGGCGGCGCGCCACTCATTCCAGGGGCGAGCGCCTTCCTGCAATCTCTGACGGTGATTGTATTCCGCCACGTCTCCTCCGAAGCGGTTCATTTAGGATACCAAATATAACGATTTTTCACCCGAGTGGCCCAATTTTTCGCTATCAAGCAGCGTATTCGCACGGCGGTGCATTTCAGTGACATAACGTGGCCTGAGCGCGGCGATTTGTATTCTTTTTGATGGCATGTAACGTTATGCATAGCGAAATCGAAATCCCTATGAAGGATCGCATGAGCTTGCCTGAGGAGCGTTGGCGGACACTTATGCTGGCGTCGCGGCAAGGCGATGCCAAAGCATACCGAGAATTACTCGCGGAGTTATCGCGATTCGTCAGGCAGGTCGCGCGCAGAGCGTCCGCAAGCGCGCAGTTGAGCGCCGCTGACGTGGAGGATGTCGTTCAGGAAACACTCCTGGCCATCCATCTGAAGCGGCATACATGGAATGAAAGCGAGTTGCTTGGGCCTTGGGTGCGAGCGATCACCCGCTATAAGTCGATCGATATTCTGAGGCGTCGCGGCGGCAGAACGCATGTGCCGATTGAGGATTACTCGGATCAGCTGGCGGCGGATACGGACGAAACGCAGCTCCCGACAAGGGATATCATCCGGATGGCCAACATATTGCCGGATAAGCAGAAGTCCATCGTGCTGGCCATGTTTGTCGATGGGCTTTCAACCGGGGAGGCGGCTGCGCGTTTCGAGATGACGGAAGGCGCCGTAAGGGTGAATGTTCACAGGGCGCTTGCTGCTCTCGCAAAAAAGTTTGGCGATAAGGCTTGAGATGAGAACTGAAGATTTAATCGAGAGGTTGGCCCGACAGGCCGGCGAACAGGCGCCGCCTGTGGAGAGCCGTTTCGGCGCTGCGGAGATCGCTGGCGTCGTTGTCGCTGTTGCGCTTTTCCTCGTTCTTCTCGGCCCCCGCGCAGATTTTTCCGAGGCGATCGGAACGCCGTGGTATCCGATCAAGCTTGTGCTGATGGGCGCGCTTGCGGTTTTCGCGTTTTTGATCGTGACATCGCTCGCCCGGCCCGGCGCGCGCGTGCCAATCGGCTACCTGCTATTTTTCGCAGCAGTCTTTGCAGCGGCAGTTCTGGCTGATCTGGTTGTTGTCGGCGCGGATGGAGCCGCCAGCCGGATGATCGGTCGCAATGCGCAGCATTGCGTTTTCTTCATTCCCCTTTTTGCAACTGCGCCCCTGATAGCAGCGCTCATTGCGCTCAGACATGGCGCCTCGACGCGGCCCGGCTTAACCGGCGCGGCTGCTGGCCTTTTCAGCGGGGCCGTTGGAGCGCTGCTTTACGGCATGTTCTGCCCCGACGACTCGCCGTTATTCGTGATGGTCTGGTATTCGCTGGCGATTGCCATCGTAACGGCTGCGGGCTTCATCATCGGGCGTTCCGCACTGCGGTGGTAAAAGGCCGAAGCGTTTAGGTCGACCGCGCCGTCTCGATGTGCGTACAGCCGCCCTCGACGATGCGCGTGCGATAAGAGATTGCGGCAGGCGATCCTTCCGGCCAGATCCGGTCGAATTGAGCGACAAATGCCGAATGGTCGAACTCCACCGCAAGCGCCTCGACGTAAACGCCCCTCACGCACGAACCGTAAAGCGCTGCGGAGCTTGGCTGATGGCCAATACGCGTAATGACCCCGCGTCTATCCCCGGTGAAATTTGACATGCCCGCAGCGCCGTTGTTGGCGATCACAACATAGCCAGCCTTGGTGCGAAAGCGCCGCATGAAAGCCTCGCAAGTGTGGGTCGAGGCGAACACATCGACATGGCTATGGCGCTTCAAGTCATCCATTGCCGCCATAGCGCTCGGCGTATCGAGCGCCTCCCGAGCCAACCGCCAACCCGCAACCGACCATGGATCGCCATGCACAACGCCGATCCTCGCCTCCCCGACTTGCGCCAAACGCATTTTCGGCAACGCTCGAAACCGGCCCTTGATATCCTCGTCGTCTGCAAGCCGATCCGCGAGCGTGCTGAGAATGGCGTTCGAGCGCTCGACAACGCTCTCGTCAACGGTTTCTGGGTACCCACAACCGCAACCCGCGCCGACATCCCTCGCGCGGCCAAGCTCCAACTCGACATTCCCGCAGATCGCGGGATAGCGTGCAAGGCGCGCATCCAGAGACCGAAACGTCGGCCCGTCCGCATCGAACCAATGCGCGTCGCCATTGAAAACGATTTTCACCGGCCCCTGCTCCGCCGCCGCCATTGCCTCGATTGCGTCGAGGGCGAACGCGTTGCCGTAAAGACCGCCCACGACATAAAGCGTATCCGCCGCAAGCTGCGGCACGCCGGCAAGCGTCGTGGGGCTGGTCGCGTAATCGACGGGGCAAAAGCGGCCGGGCTTCATGGGTCGATGCCTTCGAGCGCCTCGCGCGTGTGCAGCGCCCCCCCGATATGAGCGTCATAGCCGCCCAACTTCAGATGCTGGCGGAGTCGGCTGAGTGAGGCGCCGTCATCCACATCGTACCAGCGCGGCAACTCATGGAAAGCCAGCCCCGCGCTGCGAAGACGCTCCGCGGTCATCGCATAGACGGTTGGCGTACTCCACGGCATTGCACTGAAAATCTCTGCGCACGGCGCCTTGAGGCCGATCAGATAGTAGCCGCCATCCTCCGAGGGGCCGATCACGGCGTCGATCTCCGGCGTGGAAAGCGCGCCGATCGCCTCACGGAGAATGGCCGATGGCAGCGTCGGCAAATCAGCGCCAATCAGGATAACGCCAAGGCGCTCGGCGGCCAGCAGGGATGTGATTGCGGAGTGCATCGCTTCGCCGACGTCATCGTGCGATAGGGGTTGCAAATGAAATGCTGTCGGGAGCATCGGCTTGAGTTCGGGCGCCGCATCTTCCGGCGTATAGAGCGCATAAACGTCGGCCATATCGAGAAATTCCGCAACGCTGGAGGCGGTGTCCTTCAGGAATGCCGCAGAAAGAGCCGCCGCATGCTCGGCGCCGACAGAGGCCGCCAGACGCGTTTTACTCACCCCGGCGCGCGGCGGCTTGCACATTAGGCCTATGGCGATCCTTCGATCCGCCATTTTCACTCTGCGCGCGATGCGCCGCAAACCGCGCCGCCGAGAACGCAGAACGTCGCGCAATATTTATGAGCCAGCGGCGTGGCGCGGCTTGCCTCCACCAGGGTGGCCCCAAAATCGAAGCGCTCGTCATAGGGAAGCAGCGTACACGCTACGACGGATGGCGCGGCGCCTTTGCGCTTCACCACCATTCTGGATGTCGAACACATGACGTCAGCCGGAGATTTGTGAAGAATGTCCCAGCAGGCTTCGGTGATCTCTGGCGGGTCGGCAAGCGCGCTCATTTCGGGCAGCAACACGAGCGCTTGCGGGTCATGGCAATCGATCGAAACTCCGCGTTCGGCGAACAGCGTTTCGTAGCCTGCACGCATTGCGTCCTCGTCGTCGCCTGCGAGGAAGCGCCCTGCGACCTCCACAGTCGCGCCGTTCTTGGTTAGCCACGCGAGCCCTTCGAGCGTCTTGGCGAATGCGCCCGCGCCACGCTCCGCGTCATGAACGCTTTCGCGCCAGTCATCCAGCGAAACGCGGATTCTTGCTCGGGCGCCGTATGTTTGAACAAGCTGCACCAGTTGAGCCCGCTTCAGCCACATTGGCTTCATGGCGTTGGTCAGCGTCAGCGTCTGAAAGCCCCGAGAGAGCGTTTCACTCAGGATAGGGATAAAGTCCGGGGCCATGAAAGGCTCGCCGCCGGTATATCCCACCAGTTTAACTGGCAGGTTTTCGCGGGAAATTTCGTCGAGATAAGAGGTGACGTCGGCCAGCGCGAGATACGCAAGCCGGTCGTTTCGGGGCGAACTCTCGATATAACAGTTCACGCAGGCGATATTGCATAGAGTGCCCGTGTTGAACCAGAGCGTCTCCAGCCCGGACAACGAAACCCATGCGCGCGGCTCGCCCTTCGCCGTGCGCTCAACATCAGAAAACTTTTCCAGAATAATGTCCCCACCCCTGCGTCTTGCCTGTCTCGGATATTCGTCGTCGTGACAGGGATTGTTACAGGACTATATGCGCTAATAGGGACAGGATCACGCAAAGTTGGCGGTTATTCATAGTGACAAATGATTTCGGTGAGCCGACCTACGCCGACCCACCGAAACTTTAAACACAAGAGAGAGCTTTATTTGCTGGCGCTGCGCACAGTTTGCAAAAGCCCTTCAGCAGTCGTCATGCTGGTCTTTACAGTCGGCAAAACCTGAGTTGCATAGGCTTTCAAAGCAGGGTTTTCGCCGTTCGCGGCATAACGTTCGAAAACTTCGATCGTGTCCTCACGGGTATTGGTTTGCTGACGCAGAAAAAGCCGATCAAATTTGTCGCCTTCAGCTGTTCTCAGCTTTTCGACCATATCCTGATGGGTTGAATCCATCGCTGTAGGAGCGGCAGGGGCAGCACCGGTCTGAATTGCCGTCTTGAGAGCCTCTGATCTTGGGCCGTGAGTGTTGATGATGTCCTGGGCAAACTTCTTCACTTCAGGATTTTGCGAGCGCTCCAGAGCAACCTTGCTCGCCTCGATTTCGTACATGTCATAAATTGCGGCAGCTTCAACAAACTGCTGCGGAGTTTCGGTGCCAATGCCAAGCATACGAGCCTGTGCGGCAAGCGGCAGGCTGATAAGCGCGGCAACTGCGAGCGCTATGATCCGTGTCATGAACTTTCTCCCTTACATATTTCT
>JBGSLP010000428.1:0-2292 GCA_041740655.1 Alphaproteobacteria bacterium | reverse complement strand
GGCCGCGACCGGCTTGACGCGCAAGGCGCGCGCAAAACGCGGGCATTTATTGAGGCGATCGCCCGCCGCCGTCAGTTGCTCGCAGCGCGCGCGCAACTGCTCAATTCCCTCGGTTACAAAAATGTGCTTGAACGTGGTTTCGCGGTTGTGCGTGATGGAAACGGCGCCATGGTGCGACGGGCTAGCGCGGCAATGCAGGCGGGATTGGTGGAAATTCAGTTTGCCGATGGCCGTGTCGCCGCTCATACTGTGCGCGAGGGTATAGCAGAACGCAGGCAGCCTCCAAAGCCGACCGTCGAAAGCGCTCCGGACCGTAAAGCGAAGGAGCAGGATCAGGGTCAGCTTCTGTAGCGGCTTGTCGAGCTTGAAAGTATAGTGCGCGGGAATGAACAAGTTCGAACGGGTATTCGGTCTGAAAGGCGAAGCGCGGCTGCGCTATTTGCCGGGAGAATTTCAGGTGCTCGTCTCGGGCGGCTTCGTGCGCTGCGCCGTCACCGGGCAACCCATCGCCATCGAAGACCTGCGCTACTGGAGCGTCGAGTTTCAGGAGGCGTATAGCAGCCCGGCCGCATCGCTGAAGCGGTATCTGGAGCGCAAAGGGCCGCCTCGCCGTTAATGCCGCCTCGTTAATCGGGGTTGATAGCCGGATTCGCGCGTAGCCCCTCAACAGCGAAATCCACAAACGCCCTTACCTTGGCTGACGCGCGCCTCCCGGCCTGATGCACCACATGCACAGGCAGCGCAGGCGGCTCGTACTCCGGAAGCACAATCTGGAGGCTGCCCGCCGCCAGATGAGGCGCGATCTGGTATGACAGCACGCGCGATATCGCCCAGCCCGCAAGAGCGCAGTCAACGACCGCGTCGAGACCGTTGAACATGAGCGCGGGCTTGAGCCGGACCGTTAAGTCGCGTCCATCCTCCTCAAATTTCACATCCATGAACGGCATTGCCCCGAGGCCCCATGCGATTCGGTGCTGGATCAGATCATCCGGATGCTGCGGATGGCCGTGCGCGGCGAAATAGTCCGGCGAACCGAAGAGAACGCGCCGCACGCTGCCGACGCGGATCGCTGTCAGCGATGAATCGGGCAGTTCGCCGATGCGGATCGCCACGTCGATGCCTTCGTCCATCATGCTGACGACGCGGTCGAGAAACACGGCGTCGACCGTGACATTGGGGTAGGCGTCGATGAAGTCGCGCAGCATCGGCGTGATGTAATGGCGTCCGAACAGAACTGGCGCGGTGACATGCAGCAGCCCGCGCGGCGCGGCGTGCAACCCGGCGGCGGCTTCCTCGGCCTCCTCCACATCGTGCAGGATGCGCTGGCAGTCGGCGAGAAAGCGCGTCCCTGCCTCGGTCAGGCGGACCGAGCGCGTGGTGCGAATAAAAAGCGGCGTGCCCAATCGCTCCTCCAGCGCCGTGATCGCCCGCGTGACCGCAGGTGGCGACGCACGCAAGGCGCGCGCGGCCTTGGCGAAACTGGCTCTTTCCGCGACGGCGGCGAACACCTGCATGGAATGAAAGCGGTCCATCATTATTCCACTTATCGGAACAGTTTATTGTTTTTAGCGGGAATTCTGTTTGACGCAATGCTAGATTAAATGTGGGGCATCGAACGAAACCAAAGGATGTTTCTCATGTCACGCATAGCAACAGTCGAAACTGCTAACGCTTCTCCTGCAGTGCAGGCGCAGTACGAAACCGCGAAAGCCGCGCTGGGCGGCGTGCCAAACCTTATCAAGATTTACGGAAACTCCGAGCATGCGCTCGGCGGGTTTCTCGCGCTGTACGCCGCGACCGCTGGATCGAATTTCAGCCACGCCCTGCGCGAGAAGATCGCCCTCGTCGTCGCGGAAGTGAACGGGTGTGAGTACTGCTTGTCAGCGCATTCCGCCATCGCTCGTCATCTCGGCGTCCAGCCGGCGCAGATCGAGGCGGCGCGCCGCGGTTCGGCAGAGGATGCGAAAGACGCCGCCGCGCTCCGCTTCGCCAAGGCCATCGCCGACATGCGCGGGCAGGTCAGCCAGACCGAGTTCGACGCATTCCGCGCCGCCGGGTGGACCGAGAAAGACGTGGTTGATCTCGTCGCCATCGTGACGCTGAACGTGTTCACGAACTTCCTCGGCAACACGGTGAAAACCGACATCGACTTCCCGCGCGCCCCCGCGCTCGCCGCTTAACGGCACCCCTTTGATCCAGGAGAACCCTATGAACCCCCGTCACTCTCTCAAAACGTTTGCCGCCGCATTGCTCGTATCGGCGGCGATCATGCCCTTCGCTCACAGCGCCTCT
>JBGSLP010000427.1:0-4088 GCA_041740655.1 Alphaproteobacteria bacterium | reverse complement strand
GGCCTGGAGCGGGTCGAGGCGCTGGACGCTGCGCTGTGGACGTATCGCGAGGACAGTTTCCTCCCCCACGGCACGGCGAAGGATGGCCCGGCGGCGCGCCAGCCGATCTTCCTGACCGCAGGCGATGAAAACCCGAACGCCGCCAGCGTGCGGTTTCTCGTCGACGGCGCCGACTCCGCCAATTTCGAAAGCTACGCCCGCGTCATCCATCTGTTCGACGGCCGCGACGAGGAGGCCGTGGCCCGCGCCCGCGCCGCCTGGAAGCGCGCCAAGGCTGTGGGTTGCGCGGTGACATACTGGCAACAAACCGCGGGCGGAAAGTGGGAAAAGAAGGCCTGAGGCAATTTATGAAGCTCTTCTAGCCGGATTGCGAACGTAAGCATTCAACTTATTGCTAAAAGACTGGATTGAAACCGCACTCAAAGCGCCCATCGAAAGGCTCGTTTTAGTTCCTCGACAGCGTTGTTCCCGCACCATTGTCCGTGAGCCAGAATGATGCGTTCGGGCGCCCAGTCGATCATGCGTTGGACTGCCAGACCGACCTTTCTCCGTTGCGCAAAAAGGCCAACTCGCACATCAAGAGGCGTTGCGCCATGCGGGTGAACGCAGCCTCCAGTTCGCAGGAAAAAACGCACAAAAGGACTTCGGACTCGATTCAACTCGAAGCTTCCGATAAGGTCGGTCAAGATCAGAGTTCGGGTTGGAACGTGGAAGAAGCATGCCTCAGCAAAGGAATGACTGGTAACGGTGATCTGCTCTATCTCATTCGCCCAAACTCCCGAATTATCGTCGAGGTCGGTGTAATCTGGCACACTGCATTTAGACAAGGTTTTTAGCTTAGGAACTGCGAACACTTCGGCGTTTGGAAAGTAATCTTTCCAGTCTTTGATAAAAATGTAATGCAAAGTGTTAGGTGCAACGATATAGCGGACTGGACCTAAAGCGCCAATTTCCTTCGCAAGGGTGGGTGTGAGTTTTGTGGGCGAATGCAGCCAGACAGACCCTTCTCGCAGACGAACCACAGTCATTCGCGTGGGACAAGGCACCTTTAACCCGAGGAATTTATAACCAACCTCAGGACCATCCACGATCCAGACGTTCGTGGATACAGGCTTTAGCGTATTAAGCGGAGCGTACTCTCTGTATCCTGTGACCTGTATAATGCCCTCTTAGCCGACATGTTGTCGATGATGTGAAAAAGATAGCAAAGCAATGACAACACATACTTGAAGTGATTAGCCTATCTGCACGTTTCCGTTGCCGCAATACGAATCCCAGCCTTGCCAAACCGCACTGCCGATGCTCATATTGAAGTCATGAACGAGCGCGTAAAACATCTCACCGAAGAGGCTGCCAAGCTCACGCCCGAGGAGCGCGTCGAGCTTGTCGAGCGCATCAACCTCACGCTGTGGGACCATCAGGCAGAGGTGAACGCTGCTTGGGAAGCGGAGATCGAGCGCCGGGTCGTGCAGATCGACAACGGCGAGGCGATGTTGATTGATTACGAGGACGTTATGCGCGAGATGCGCAGCAAGCTATGAATGTTGGCTTTCATCCGGAAGCGCGCAGGGAGTTAGCCAGGATTATCGATTACTATATCGAGATATCAGCGGATTTAGCAGACCGATTTTTGGCGGACCTAGATCATGGCCGCGATCAAATCGTAAGTTCACCGAACGCCTGGGCCGAAGTCAGCAGCGGTTTGCGGCGTTACATTCTGCGGAATTTTCCTTACCAAGTTGTCTACCGATTTCGTAATGCGGAAATTGAAATCATTGCTTTAGCCCATCATAAACAGCAGGCTGGATACTGGCGCAATCGCACCGGGGATTGATACGGAAAGCGGGATTTACGCAGGCGTGCGGCGCGGGTACAACGTTGACATTGCAACAATAATAAACCGCTCGCCAAGGTTCCCGTCATGTTCAAGAAAATCCTCATCGCCAACCGGGGCGAGATCGCCTGCCGGGTCATCAAAACCGCGCGCAAAATGGGCATCAAGACGGTGGCGGTCTACTCCGAAGCGGATGTGGATGCGCTGCACAAGGAGATGGCGGACGAGGCGGTGCTCATCGGTCCGGCGCCAGCCGCGCAGTCTTATCTGGTGATCGAGAAAATCATCGAGGCGGCCAAGCAGACGGGCGCAGAGGCCATTCACCCCGGCTACGGCTTTCTGTCGGAGAATGCGGCGTTCGCCGAAGCGCTTGCCACCGCTGGCATCACTTTCATCGGGCCGAACCTGCTCGCCATTCGCGCGATGGGCGACAAGATCGAGTCAAAGAAATTCGCGGCGGCGGCCAAGGTCAACACCGTGCCCGGCGTTCTCGGCGTCATCTCCGGGCCGGACGAGGCGGTGAAAATCGCCGATCAGATCGGCTATCCGGTGATGATCAAGGCGTCGGCGGGCGGCGGCGGCAAGGGCATGCGCATCGCGTGGAAAGCCGATGAAGTGGCGGAGGGCTTCCTCACCTCGACGGCGGAGGCGAAGTCGAGCTTTGGCGACGACCGCGTTTTCATCGAGAAGTTCGTCGAAAATCCGCGCCATATCGAAATTCAGGTGCTCGGCGACAAGCACGGCAACGTCATCCACCTGAACGAGCGCGAATGCTCCATCCAGCGGCGTAACCAGAAGGTCGTCGAAGAGGCGCCGAGCCCGTTTCTCGATGAGGCGACGCGGGAGGCCATGGGCGCGCAGGCCGTCGCGCTCGCCAAGGCCGTTAACTACGACACGGCGGGTACGGTCGAGTTCATCGTCGACCCGAAAAAGAACTTCTACTTCCTCGAAATGAACACGCGGTTGCAGGTTGAGCACCCGGTCACGGAAATGATCACCGGCATCGACTTGGTCGAGCAGATGATCCGCGTCGCGGCGGGGGAAAGGCTGGCGCTGACGCAGGCGGATGTGAAGATCAACGGCTGGTCTATCGAGAGCCGTGTTTATGCCGAGGACCCGTTCCGCAATTTCCTGCCGTCCATCGGGCGCCTCACGCGCTATCGCCCACCTGCCGAAGGCACGGCGAATGGCGCAACGATCCGCAACGACACGGGCACGTATGAGGGCGGCGAAATCTCGATCTTTTACGATCCGATGATCGCCAAGCTGGTGACGCACGCAGCTACCCGCGCAGCCGCCATCGCCCACATGGCGACCGCCCTCGATGATTTTTACGTCGATGGCATCCAACATAACATCCCGTTTTTGGCGGCAATCATGCAGCACCCGCGCTGGCGCTCGGGCGACCTGTCCACCGGCTTTATCGCCGAGGAATATCCCGATGGCTTCCAGCCCCCTGTTTCGGAGGGCCGGGTGCGCGATGTGATCGCCGCCGTCGCCGCCACGATCGACCACCTGCACAACGGGCGGCGCCGCGAGATCAGTCACCAAATGAGCGGGCTGCCGGTGCGCTTCACGGCGGAGCGTGTGGTGAATTTGGGGACTGACGCCGTGCCTTTGCGCGTCTCTGGAGGCATGCCGGATGCAACCACGGTGGAGTTGTTGGACGATGCAGGAAGGGTGCGCGAAACGCTAACGCTAGCTTCGAATTGGTGGCCGGGTCAGCCGGTCTGGCGCGGTACTCTCAACGGCGAGCCGATCGCCGTGCAGGTTCGGCCGGTACCGAACGGTTATGACCTCGCCTATGCGGGCATTCGCGCCAAGGCCCATGTGTATACCCGGCGCGAGGCGGAGCTTGCCGCACTGATGCCCGTAAAGGCCGCCGCCGACACTTCGAAAATGCTGCTGTGCCCCATGCCCGGCCTCGTCATCTCCATCGCGGTCACCGAAGGGCAGGAGGTGAAGGCCGGCGAGAGCCTTTGCATTGTCGAGGCGATGAAAATGCAGAACGTGCTGAAAGCCGAGCGCGACGCCACCGTGAAAGCGGTAAAAGCCAAGCCCGGCGACAGCCTCGCCGTCGACGCGGTGATCATGGAGTTCGCTTGAGAGTTACTGGTCTGAGCCCGTTCTTCCCGCCAATCATAACGAGAGTCCTTGGCTCAGATAATCGAACTTTGCAGTGTTGCGCAACGGGGCGGGCGCGGAGCCGTCATCGCGCTCAGGCGTCCCGCCCCGTTGCGTGCCGAAGCCATGC
>JBGSLP010000426.1:0-3410 GCA_041740655.1 Alphaproteobacteria bacterium | reverse complement strand
CACGCGGCGGCTGAGGGCGATAGGCTCGTCCAGTTGATGGAGCGTCGCGCGCAGTCGGTTGGTCGGCCCTTCCACATCGCTGAAAATGTCGATGGCGGTGGGGTTTTCTGGCGTCAGGGCATCGAGACGCTGGATATCCTCGATGGCTCGGCTCGGACGGTTGGTTTCCTCGTAGCCCGCCGGAAACGCGGCGAGATATTTCCCGATTCGTGGCCCAGCCGCGTCGCCATAGTAAAGCTGAAGCCGCGTCGTCAGTTCATCGCGCCAGGTGCGGACGATGTTCTCGACCGACTTTTGTAGATAGTCCTGCGTGTGGCGCGGCAGGTCGCCCTCCTCCCGCCATATCAGGATCTGGAGCCGCACCATGGGGCCGTCGGGGAAGAATGGCGTGAACGATGCCAGCGTTCCGCCATAGGCGTCGGCGAAAAACCCGCAAATTCTCTCGCGCACGGAGCTGTTGTAGCGGTCGCGGAGGCCGTAAACGAGGACTGAGACGAACCGGCCGAACTCGTCCTCCCGCACGAAAACGCGGGTGCGAGGATTGAGCGTCAACTGCGCAATCGCCGTCGTCCATTCCAGCAGTTGCCCGTCCGAAATCTGCAGTAGCTCGCCGCGCGGGAAGGTTTCCAGCACGTAGGAAAGCGTCTTGCCGGAATGGCTTTCAGGCGCATGCCCGGCGCGGCGCAGCACGTTGTCGACCTTGAGGCGCACGAGAGGAATGTTGCGCGTCGAGCCGATGAACGCCGCCGTGGAAAAGAAGCCGACAAAGCGGGTTTCGCCCGTCACTTCGCCGGTCGCGGAATAGGTTTTGACGCCGATGGAGTCCATATATCCGCGTCGGTAGACGGTCGAGCGCGCGTTGGCGGTGGCGAACACGATGGCGGTCGAGGAGAGAAAAAACTCCCGGCTTTCAGCGGTCAGCTTCACGCCGGAGCCGCCACGCCGCAGAACCGTCAATTCGGGATCGCGCAGCAGCCCCAGGCCGGACGACGCGATGGGCCGCAACTCGCCCATGCCGTTGCCCGCAACGAAGTCGTAAGAGCGCGCGCCAAGCAGGGTGAAATTGCCCGCCGCTATCCACTTCAGGAAATGAATCGCCTCGCCCATGGCGTCGACAGGCAGCGGTGGCGGTGACGCCTCATACGCCGCGATGCACGCCTCCAGCCGCGCCAGCATTTCCGCGTTATCGGAGGCCACGGCGCGCACTTTACCCAGCACGCTTTCGAGACGCTGAAGCAGCGCCTGCCGCGCCTCGGCGCCTTCGACGCGGCTCGTATGGAGGTGAATGAAACTCTCACGCCGCGAACCGGCGCCGTTCAATGCGGCATCTCCGAAATGCGTAAGCGCGCCTGCTCCATCGCGTCCGACCGTCATGATCGGGTGAGCGACGAGATGAACGGCGACGCCCGCCTCGCGCAACTCGGCAAGCACGGTGTCGAGCAGATAGGGCATATCGTCGTTGATGACTTCGATGACGGAAATCCGTCGGCGTCCCTCATGATCGCCGGCGTCGGCGATGCGGATGGACGCTCCTGCGGATAGGCGGCTACTGAAGAACGCGAAAGCGTCCGTCGCCATAGTGGCGATCTCGCCCGGCGCGCTGGTCGTCACCTCCGCCTCGTCCACATCCTGCAGCAGCAACTTTGCAAATTTGAGCAGCACGGGATCGCCATTCGCCCCCGCAATGATCGACAAAATCCTGTCGGTCGGAGTGACTTTGTCTGCTGATGTCGGATGGGAGGTGGCCAAGGACATATAACGCTCCGCGTCTGTATTGAGACGATCTGCAGGGCCTAAACTGAAGGCTTACTGCTAACCTGATTGCTTCGCAACCGGCGCATGGAGAGTTATCTGCGGATTATGTCGCCAATACTGGCGGGCAGTTTTGGCTGCCCGCCAGTATGGCTGATCGCTTAGGCACGCGATTGTTACATCCGCGCCACAATCAAAAGCTCATTCCGTTAACGATGGTAGCGATTGGCGACGTTTGTTTAGCATTATGATAACCAAATCAATGAATGATGCGAGTCAGTGAAATCTTGCGGATTGGCAACAGGAGAGACGGCCATGTCATCCAACTTTCGGGCTTGTTTGACCGCGATGATGGCGGGCGTTGCGGCGCTGGCGGATATCGGGCTGACGAGCGCTGACGCAGGGCCTTGCGGCGCGGTCGCATGCTATGAAAAAACGCGCCCATCGGTCGTCCACCGCACATACCGCAGCCGACATATCGTTGAGCCTGGCCTATACGAAATCGCCCGCACGCCCTCGATTTACGGCATGCGTCGGCGGCGGGTTCTCATCGAACCGGGTCATACCACCTGGCACGAAACGCCAGCCGTTTATCGCACTGTAACCGTCACCAAACGCGTGTCCGGCGGCTATAAATGGGAATATCGGACGATCAAGGGCCGCCAGGTCAAATGCAAGATCAAGCTTCCCGCACGCATGGTGACCTTCGAGAAGAAGGTGCGGGTCCGGGGAGGCAAGCGCTGGGCCGAGCGGTCTGCGCCGGTCTATGGCTGGGCCGAGGATCGGGTTTTGCTCAAGCCATATAAGAATATCGCCGTTCACACGCCCCCTTATGCCCGCTGGACCCGCGAAAGAGCCATCGTCCAGCCTGAGGGATATGTGTGGCGCCGCGTGCGGACCCCAGCCGGATACTGATCTCCGTCTCGCCCCTGACATTTTTGTTGCACTGCAACACAAATGTGCTACCGTCAATAAATTCAAAAATTAAAGCCACTTCTGGATAAAATTCAGGCTTCAGAAGCGGCGTGTTTATGATCGTATTCAGTGAGAACTGATATTCGCATTATCTAGCTATGAGCTTCGTCGCCCATTCGTAAATTTCAGAAAGGCTCTCAATGTCCCAGACCGCCGCGTTTGAAGATATGTTCTCGATGATGGTGGCGCTGGCATGGGCTCCTTTCAATTACGCCATGGGCTTGCAGGCGCAGGTTGCTGATGCGAAACCGCAAGTCGTCGCGCCAAAACCGGAAGTCGTTGTGGCGAGAAAAGCGGCTTGGAGCAAGCCTGCCCCAACCTCGCAAGCGAAGTCTGACGAGTTCGCCGTCATCGCCACCCGCTCGATGCTCCTGCGCGCCACATCCTCGCTCACGCAGGTCTCGACCGCATGCCACGACTATTGCGAGCGCCTCTCGAACGCCTTTATGGCCCTTCGATTCATGGAGGCCATGTCGTCGGTGATGCGCCCCTTTATGCCATTCGCCAATGCCTCGCCTTTTGGCGCGCAATCATGGTTTCCAGCGTTGTCGATGCCTGCCCCTGCGCCCCATCCGTACTGGGCGGCGATGTCAGCGCCGGTCAACAACGCCATCATGTCAACCGCATCGCCATTGCTCGCAATCGCTCCCAAGCGCGAAATCGAAAGCGGCATCGCGATGGGC
>JBGSLP010000425.1:0-1871 GCA_041740655.1 Alphaproteobacteria bacterium | reverse complement strand
AAGCGCTTTCATTGGACGAACCATAACGCCAATTCCGACCTGAACGACGCGACCTCGGCTATCCGCCGCACCCAAAAATTGCATAAAAATGCGAGGCGTTCAACTCCACCGCCGGTTGCTCCACATCCACTGCTCGGGATGTTCTCGGATCCACGCCTCGAACTGGCGCTGCATGTCGGCGGTGATGGCGCGGATATCGGCGTCGGCGTCGTCGGTCCACGGCACCTTTAATTCGCGCATGGCGATCTTGAAATGCGAACCCTTGCCGATGCGGATGCACCGGCCGATCCACAGCCTAGCGCCCACCCGCCGCGCCAGCATCGCCGGAATGACGGTCGTGCGGGCGTCTTGGCCGAAAAACGGCACGGCGACGCCCTTTTTGTCATGCAGGTCGGCGAGAAAGCCGAGCCGTCCGCCACCGCGCACATAGGCGCCGATCATCCGCGCCGTATCGTGCCCGGCCATCATGCCGGAGACCTTGCCGCGCGCGAACAGCCCGCCGGGGTAGAGCTCGGTGCGCTGCGAACGCAGATAAAGGTCGACATAGGGGTTCTCGACCAGTCGGTAGACCGCTGCCGGTTTCGCGCCCATCAGCGTCAGCGGCCACATGGCCAGTTCCCAGTTGCCCATGTGCATGGACGCGCAGATGGCCGGGCCCATTTTGCCCTTGTAGGTCTCCACTAACTTGGGGCTTTCGAATTCGATGCGCTCGGGCTGCTTCAGAATGCGGTCGAGCAGCATGGTCTCCGCCATGACGCGCCCGAGATTGCCCCACATGGCAAGCGCGATCGCCTGCCGTTCGGCCAGGGTTTTTTCGGGGTAAGCGATGGCGAGATTGGCGAGCGCCCGCTCATGACGTCGACCTCGCGCCGCAAGCGTCCGCCACGCCCACGCCGAAAAGCCCGTCGCCGTATCGAGCGGCATAAGCCGGATAAGCGCGATAATGACGCGCAGCACGCCGTATTCCAGCAAATAGCGAAAATTCAGAAGCGGGGACATCGGGTGCGGAACTTGCGAAGTTGGACGAGTGCGGTGCAACCATTAGTCGGCGCGACGCGGCGCGGCAAGCCTTTATGACAGGAGGGAGAAATCAGCGCACATTATGCATTAATTATGCAGTCCCCATTCCTTGCCGCATCATGAACTGTCGAAGGCGTGGGAAGCATGCGAGCGCGAAAAGCCCCGCAGCCCGCCCCGCGTCGAATGGAAGGAAGCCCGCGATCAGCGTGCGGT
This sequence comes from Alphaproteobacteria bacterium, assembly GCA_041740655.1. Taxonomy (GTDB): domain Bacteria; phylum Pseudomonadota; class Alphaproteobacteria; order Rhizobiales; family Rhodomicrobiaceae; genus JAWXCE01. The sequence goes on along the minus strand of JBGSLP010000425.1, from coordinate 638 downwards.
TCAGCAGATCGGCGGCGAGGGTGCGGCTGATGATATCCGCCCGACGCTTGCCGTTATAGGCGGACAGCGTTTGCGCAGCCCCGACATCGCGCCCGGCTGCCAGCGCATCTGCCGCGCACTCGGCCAGGATCGCCGCATCGCGAAACCCCAGATTTAGCCCCTGCGCCCCGATGGGCGGCACGACATGCGCCGCCTCTCCCGCCAGCGCTATGCGGTTCTTGGCGTAGGTGGCGACTGCGAGGCCCATAAGCGGGAACGCGGTTCGCGGCTTCACCGAGATGACCGCGCCCGTAAAACTTCCCATCTCCTTTTCAATAGATTTGCAAAACTCCGTTTCTGACAAACCAATCAACCGCTCAGCGTCGGCTGGCCGCTCGACCCAGACCAGACTTGACCACCGGCCCGGGAGCGGCACCGCCGTCATCGGTCCGCCAGTTCGATGCAGTTCCACGCACGCGCCATTGTGCGGTGCGGTATGCTCAAAACTGCACGCGATGGCGGTGTGCCCGTAATCCCAGCGTCGCGCCGAGATGCCAGCGGACGCCCGGCAGATCGAGTCGCGCCCGTCCGCGCCGACCGCTAGCCGTGCGCGCAAAGCTTCGCCGGTCGCGAGGCTGACCGAAACGCCGTATTCGTCG
>JBGSLP010000424.1:0-6074 GCA_041740655.1 Alphaproteobacteria bacterium | reverse complement strand
AGGCGCGCTCTCGCCCCGCCGGATTGACCTCCGGCCCGCGCCTCCTGAAGGAGCGCTTCAACCAGAGGACGGCTTTCGCTATCGAACTCGTCGATAAAGGAGCGCCCAGTTAGCTTGTTCAGAGGCTTTCTCAGCAATTCGACCGAGGCCGGATTCGCTTCGACGATTTTGCCGCTCGACGCCTCGATGACCACGACGGGCTCCGACGCGATCTGGAACAGCAGGCGATAGCGGGTTTCCGCCTGCCTCAATCTTGCATATTCTCGTTCCATAGATTGCTGTGCGTCGACGAGCTTTTGCTGAAGGCTTGCGACGGCGCGCAGATCGCGACCGAGGGCGACAATATGCCCGTCTTTGCCCACCTGAATCGCTGAATAGCGGATGGGAACGTCTGCTCCGCGCGTTGAGGGATGATTCACGTGCCGCCAGCGGGGCGGCGTTTTCGCCGCAGCGTCGCGCAGAAGCTCCTGCACTTTCGAGCGGCTTTCGACCGTGACGGTTTCGATCCATGGCCGACCGAGCCAGCCGCTCCAGCCTTCTTTCGAGAGATCATCGCAGCTGAGGGAAAAATCCTGAATGACGCCGGACTTATCGACAACAAACGCCACATCGGACGTCGCCGCGATGAGCGTAGCGGCAATTTGGGGATCAATGTCCCCCAGCGACGTCTGCGGCGCTCTAAACTGGGTCATAGGATCACGAGTAGAAATAAATGTCATAACCAATCGCCACCATCTCGCTGCGCTCGCCTAGAAGAGCCCACGCATTAACAGTGCGTTTGCGTCACTCCCACCAGGCGCTCCGCCTGAATTACTGCCTGTTTTCCATCAACCGCCATGGAATCTGCGCCTAAAACCTGCACCAGATCCGGGCGGTCGACAAACAACGAGCCACCAACCATTATCTTTACATCCTGATTACAAGATGCATGCCTAACTGCTTGAATACACTTACGTAACGGCTCCAGCATTGAGTCGGAATTCGCTGAAAGCCCTATGATTGCAAACCACTCGGTACGCACGATTTTAGCTAAATCTTCTGCGGATGCGGGCGGAACACACCAAACGTCCCAACCCGCTCGCCGAAAAAACTCTTCGACCATATAGATGCCGAGCGAATGCTGATCACCCGGCGCAGATGTAAGCATGGCGCGTTTGCCATGATTGAGCGCCTCAAGTTCTGCATCAGAGCGCGGACAAACCTTCCGCAACACCTGCTGCAGTCGTGACAAACCGATCGTTACATCGGTAAAATCGCAGGCATCCTGCTCCCACATCTCGCCCAGCCGCCTTGCCGACGGCGCCAGCAAGTTCAATAACAGCACCTCCACCGGCGCGCCATTCCGACGCTTGCGTTCGACGTAGGCGTGAGCCGCAGAAGCGTCCTGGGCGAGGACCAGCCTGGTCAGCTCGGCGACATCCTCTTCATTCTCCACATAATCCTGAACGATATTGTGCGTGTAGGGCTGCTGCGTCTTGTGAGCCAGCATCAGCCTCGGAATTATCTCTGTTTCTATGGTGCGTTGCAAAAGCGCCATTGCGTGCTCGGATAAGTTTCTTTTCTCAAAAAAATTTTCTTGAGACGCAGACCTGTCTGTGTTGGCGCTTTTAGAACCGTCTGAACCAACCTGGTCACCGGATTGCTGTTGCAAGCTGGCCATTGGTTAACCCTCCCCGACTGATCACTTTCTTATTAGGCAATCAGCCTACACCCAGCGCTACACGAATTGCGAGCCTCTTTTTGTAAAGAGGCGCTCCTTTATGCAACACGTCACGGGCAATCGAAACGGGAGGAATGATGCGGTCTTACGCCTTCCACTTGCCAGCATCTTATCCCGAGCCAATTCGATTTGTAAAGCTAACTTTACGTCAAGTTATGTTGACACTCGCATTTTACGGTTTTACACTGTGAGGCAAGTTGAAAGCGCAGGGAGCGGCGCATGGTTCGCAGTGAACGCCAGAACGCACAAAGACAGCCACTTTACACGCCTGAAGAGCGCGTAAGGCGTGATGCGTCGGCGTGGACTTTAGTGCAAGGCATTCTCGCTCCGGTGCAGTTCCTGATTTTCGCTGTCAGCCTCTGGCTTGTGCTGCGCTACCTCACGACGGGCGAAGGTTTTCAGGCGGCGACCATCTCAATCATCGTCAAGACGCTGGCGCTCTACACCATCATGATCACCGGCGCGATCTGGGAGAAAGAGGTCTTCGGCCGCTATCTCTTCGCCCCCGCATTCTGGTGGGAAGACGCATTCAGCATGATTGTCATCGCGCTACATACGGCCTACCTCGCCGCAATACTGTTCGGCTGGGGCACGGCGGAGCAGCAAATGTGGCTCGCGCTCGCTGCTTACGCCACCTACGTCATTAATGCCGTCCAGTTCATATTGAAGCTGCGGGCGGCCCGGCTGGATGAGGCTCGCGGCGCGTCCGGCAGACTGGAGCTGGCGCAATGAACGCAATGGTTCAGCCAGCCAGCATGCTCGGTTGCGGCGATGCGCCCATCCTGCGCGAGCGCGGCCAGCGCGAAGTTTTCTGCGGCCTCACAGGAATCATCTGGCTGCATCGCAAGATTCAGGACGCCTTTTTCCTCGTCGTCGGCTCGCGCACCTGCGCGCATCTCATTCAGTCGGCTGCTGGCGTGATGATTTTCGCCGAGCCGCGCTTTGCGACCGCGATTCTCGACGAGCGCGACCTGGCGGGCATGGCCGACGCGCAGGACGAACTCGACCGCGTCGTCACGCGGCTGTTGGAGCGCCGCCCGGACATCAAGCTGCTGTTCCTCGTCGGCTCCTGCCCCTCCGAGGTCATCAAGCTCGACCTGTCGAAAGCGGCGACGCGGCTTTCGCGCACCTTCGCGCCGTCTGTGCGCGTGCTGAATTACTCCGGCAGCGGCATCGAGACGACGTTTACGCAGGGCGAAGACGCCTGCCTCGCCTCGCTCATCCCCGAGTTGCCAGCGCCTGCCAGCGATGCGCCAGCGCTTCTGGTCGCAGGCGTGCTCGCCGATGTGGTCGAAGACCAATTCCTGCGCCTCTTCGCTGAACTCGGCATTGGCCCGGTGCATTTCCTGCCCCCGCGCCGCTCAACTGAGATGCCGCCAATAGGCCCGAACACGCGCTATCTGCTCGCCCAGCCATTCCTCACCGACACCGCGCGGGCGCTTGAAGAGCGTGGCGCACAACGGCTTGCCGCGCCCTTCCCCCTCGGCTCTGAAGGCACGACGAAATGGCTCAAGGCCGCCGCCGATGCTTGGGGCGTGGATGCCGCGCGGTTTGATGCGACGACAAAGCCTGGTCGCGAGCGCGCCGAAGCCGCCTTAAACCGTCACCGCCCGCAACTCGAAGGCAAAAGCATCTTTTTCCTCCCCGATTCGCAGCTCGAGGCGCCGCTTGCGCGCTTTCTCTCACGCGAAATGTCGATGCGGCTGATCGAGGTTGGCAGCCCGTATTTCCATCGCGGGCATCTGGCGGAAGAGTTCGAGATGCTGCCAGCCGATACCTTCCTCAGCGAAGGCCAGGATGTGGAGAAGCAGCTGGACCGCTGTCGCGCCGCGCGGCCTGACCTCACCGTCTGCGGACTTGGCCTTGCCAATCCGCTTGAAGCTGAAGGCCTGACAACGAAATGGGCCATCGAATTGCTGTTCACGCCCATTCAGGGTTACGAGCAGGCGGGCGACCTTGCCGAGCTTTTCGCGCGTCCCCTCAACCGCCGTTCACGGCTGGAGGTCTGACGCGATGCAACTCACCCTATGGACATATGAAGGCCCGCCGCATATCGGCGCAATGCGCGTCGCAACCGGCATGGAAGGCCTGCATTACGTCCTGCATGCGCCGCAGGGCGATACGTATGCCGACCTGCTGTTCACGATGATCGAGCGCCGCGACAAGCGCCCGCCTGTCACCTACACGACCTTTCAGGCGCGCGACCTCGGCGGCGATACGGCCGAACTGTTCAAGACAGCCGCGCATGACGCCTACGAGCGCTTCAAGCCGCAGGCCATGATCGTCGGCGCATCGTGCACGGCCGAACTCATTCAGGACGATCCGGGCGGTCTGGCGAAGGCGCTAGGCCTGCCGATTCCCGTTATTGCGCTGGAATTGCCCGCCTATCAGAAGAAAGAAAACTGGGGCGCCGCGGAAACATTTTACCAGCTCGTGCGCGGTTTGGCCGGGCCATCAGCTCCGACGCCGGGCACGCAGCGCGCGCCACGTGCCGATGGCCAGCGCCCAAGCTGTAATATTCTCGGCCCTACCGCGCTCGGCTTCCGCCACCGCGACGATGTCACGGAAATCACCAAGCTGCTCGGACAGATCGGCGTCGATGTGCGCGTCACCGCTCCGATGGGCTCGACGCCCGCTGACATTGCGCGGCTCGGCGAGGCGGATTTCAACATCGTGCTGTATCCGGAAGTCGCCGGGCAGGCCGCAGGCTGGCTGGAACGCACGTTCAAGCAGCCGCAGGTGAAAACCGTGCCGATCGGCGTTGGCGCGACGCGCGAATTCATCGCCGAGGTGGCGAAGGTCGCGGACATTGACACCTCAGCGCTGCTCGATCGTGAGCAATCTCGCTTGCCATGGTACTCCCGCTCGGTCGACTCTACCTACCTGACCGCCAAGCGCGTGTTCATCTTCGGCGATGGCACGCATGCTCTGGCCGCCGCCCGCATCGCCGCGCAGGAATTCGGCTTCACCGTCGTCGGCCTTGGCACTTACTCCCGCGAGATGGCGCGCGACGTGCGCGAGGCCGCCAAGCTTTATGGCGTCGAGGCGCTCATCACGGACGACTATCTCGACGTGGAAGCGGCCATCGCGGAAGCGCAGCCCGAACTGGTGCTCGGCACGCAGATGGAGCGGCATATCTCAAAGCGACTCGGCATCGCCTGCGCGATGATCTCCGCGCCGATGCATGTGCAGGATTTCCCTGCACGCTACTCGCCGCAAATGGGCTTCGAAGGCGCGAACGTCATTTTCGACAGCTGGGTGCACCCGCTCATGATGGGGCTGGAGGAGCACCTGCTCGGTATGTTCCGCGAGGATTTCGAATTCCACGACGGCGCGAAAGCCTCGCATCTCGGCCACGGCGCGACGCCTATTCAAATCGCCCCGGAGGCAAGCGCCTCGGCCCCCGAAAGCCTTGGCGAAACCGAACCAGTGGCCGCTGCGGCTGCGGCTCCGGGCGAGACCACCACATGGGGGCCGGACGCCGAGTCCGAACTCAAAAAAATTCCGTTTTTCGTGCGCGGCAAGGTTCGCCGCAACACGGAGAGTTACGCGCAGTCGAAGGGCATATCGAAAATCACAACCGAGATACTTTACGATGCTAAAGCCCATTTCAGCCACTAACGCTACGCCAGTGAACGTGGTGATCGTCACGATGGACAGCCATCTGGCGAGCGCCGCCGACCGTGCGATGGTGAAGCTGAAGCGCGAAATTCCGGGCCTTTCGCTGAAACTCCACGCCGCGTCCGAATGGGGCGATGACGCAGATGCGCTTGCCGCGTGCAACGCTGATATCGCAACCGGCGACATCATCATCACCACCATGATGTTCGTCGACGACCACATCCGCGCCGTTCTGCCTGCCCTCGCCGCCCGCCGCAACGAGTGCGATGCGATGGTGTGCTGCATGTCGGAAGCCTCGATCATGCGCCAGACCCGGCTCGGCGGCTTCACAATGGACGGCAGCCAGAAGGGCGCGCTGGCGTTCCTGAAAAAGCTGAAGCCCAAAACGAAAGAAGGCGGCAAGCCTGTTGCGCCCGGCGGCGCGGCCCAGATGGCGATGCTGCGGCGCGTTCCAAAAATCCTGAAATACGTCCCCGGCGCCGCGCAGGACGTTCGCGCCTATTTCCTCACCCTGCAATACTGGCTGGCGGGGTCCGAGGAAAACATCGGTAATATGGTGCGCTCGCTTGTCGATCGCTACGCCAGCGGCCCGCGCGCGACCTTGCGCGGGACGTTGAAGGCGCCGCTGCCATCGGAATATCCGGACGTCGGCGTCTATCACCCGCGCATGGCCGGTCGCATCGGCGAGCGCATGGAAAAGCTCCCCGTCGCTGGCAACGCTGGCACGGTCGGC
>JBGSLP010000423.1:0-16791 GCA_041740655.1 Alphaproteobacteria bacterium | reverse complement strand
TGAAACTCTTCGCGGCTCAACATGATTGGCGGCACTCATCACCTCCATACTAACTCCACACGCATGTGGGTATACGGTTTGATCTCGTCTCGATTGTGACTGCAATGGTACGCAAAAATGATTAATGGGCGCTTACACGCTATCCCGCTTGAGGACAGATCATGACGGATATGACGCCGACCGAGCTGCGGCTTTCCGCTGACAAAGGGGAGCTGCGCGTCACGTTTGACGGCAGCGCTGCCTTCGCCTTGTCGGCGGAAATGCTGCGAGTGATGAGCCCAAGCGCCGAAGTTCAGGGCCACACCCCGTCGCAGCGCAAGCTCGTGACTGGCAAAAGCGGCGTGAAAATCCTCAAGATCGAGGCGGTCGGCCATTACGCCATCCGCATCGTTTTCGACGACATGCACGACAGCGGCATCTACACTTGGGGCTATCTGCGGGAACTGGGCGAAAATCGCGAAGCGAAGTGGCAGGCTTATCTGGACGAGGTCGCGGCCAAGGGCTGATCACGGCGTCGACCTATGATCGCGCTCTTCACCGTGAACAAACTGTCGCATGAAAGTGTTAGATACTGTGCTGGTCGGCCGCGCGCGTTTAACCGTCGCGAGAGACGGTATGGCCACGATGGAATATATCTCACTATGCAAAAGAACGGCCTGGACCCGGAGAGATACAATCTTCGGATGATGTCCGATGCAGACGCCGATGGCCTTGAGCCAACAGAACGCAGCCTCGTCGCCGTGAGCCTGCGCAGAATTCACGCTCGTCGTTGGATACTCGCGGCGGCGCTTCTTTCGTTCGTCTTTCTCGACATTACCTTTTCCCTTCCATTCTCAGCGGTGGTCGGCGCGATAAGCGTCGTGACGGCTGTGGCGGCCTTAGCGCCGCGAGAGGGCATCGTGCGCATTATGCGCGAGGAGGCGGTGCGAGAGCCTCCCCACGTCGAGGCCACGCAGGTCGTCGCGCCGTTTCTGGAGGGGCTACCCGATCCTGCGCTCGTGCTCAGCGCGAGCGGCAACATCCTACTGGTGAACAGGAAAGCGATTGAGGTTTTCGAGGAGTTAAAGCCGGGGCGCCATGTCTCCGGCGTCATCCGCAACCCGCGCATGCTGGACGCCATCAATCGCGTCAGGTCTGGCGAACCTTCGCATACCGTGATCTACAGCGAGCGCGTGCCCGTCGAGCGCCACATGGCGGCGACGATCGCGTGGGTGGGCGTTTCGGATCGGCCGACCAATGACAGCCCGGCGCTACTCATCTCACTGCGCGACCTTACCGAGCAGGAGCGCCTCGAACAGATGCGCGCCGACTTCGTCGCCTACGCTAGTCACGAACTCAAAACGCCGCTCGCATCAGTCATTGGCTTCATCGAAACGCTGCAGGGGCGCGCCAAGGACGACCCGGAGGCGCGCGAACGTTTCCTCGGCATCATGCTGCGACAGGCCGAGCGCATGTCGCGGCTGATCGAAAATCTGCTGTCCCTGAGCCGGGTCGAGATGCGCGCGCACCTGAAGCCGGATCGCCCACTCGATCTGGGCGAGGTCATCCATCACGCCGTCCAGACGCTCGAACCGCTGGCGACCGCCTCGTCGATTTCGCTGGAGGTGCAGGATTTCGATAGCGATCTGACGGTCCTCGGCGACCGGGATGAGCTGACCCAGGTTTTCCAGAACCTCATTCACAACGCGCTCAAATATGGCCGGGAGGGCGGCGCCGTCAGGGTGAGGGTTGCTCGTCTGCGGGTCGACAACCGAACGCCTTCGCGCATCGCGGTCACCATCGAGGATGACGGCGTGGGCATTGCCGCGCAGCACATTCCGCGCCTGACGGAGCGCTTCTATCGCGTCAGCGAGGGCGCCGCCGCCGACAAGAACGGCACGGGCCTTGGCCTTGCCATCGCTAGCGAGGTGATCAACCGGCATCGCGGCGAGCTCAAAATCTCGTCCAAGATTGGCGATGGGTCCGCCTTTACGGTCATTCTGGCGGAGCACCGGGCGCCGGACTTCGAAACCATGCCGCAGCGATTGTCATCAAGAAATCTCTAATTTTGCAACTGAGCCCTATTTCACATTTTGAAACAAACGCTTAGGACGTCACATAACTTTCAATCTGTTGTCATAAAACTATTACTGCCAGCGGCTAGTTTGGCAATGGATGGCGGGGTAATTCGCCTTCCCTTGCTTATGTCCATACAATGGGAGAGTTTCTGTGAACAATAAATTCGTCGCCTTGACGGCGGCTATTGCTGTCGCTGGCGCATTCGCGTCGAGCGCCGCTGTAGCGCGCGACCAGATCCGCATCGTCGGTTCTTCAACCGTTTATCCTTATTCTCAGGCGGTTTCGGAAGAATTTGCCAAAAAGACCGGCGGCAAAGCGCCAGTCGTTGAGTCGCTCGGTACAGGTGGCGGCTTCAAGGAATTCTGCAAAGGCGTTGGCGCAGAGACAGCCGACATCTCGAATGCTTCCCGCGCAATCAAAAAATCAGAGTTCGATGATTGCACGAAAAACGGCGTAACCAACATCACCGAAGTTCTGATCGGTTATGACGGTCTGTCCGTTGCCTCTTCCAAAAAAGGCGTCGATCTCGACGTAACGAAAGATCAGCTCTTCCTAGCTCTCTCCAAGGAAGTTCCAGTTGACGGCAAGCTCGTCGCCAACCCTTACAAAAAGTGGTCGGACATCGACAAGAAGTTGCCAGACCAGGCTATTCTCGTATACGGCCCGCCGCCAACATCCGGCACGCGCGATGCTTTCGTCGAACTCGCGATGCACGAAGGCTGCATGGCTCTGCCGTATTTCAAAGACCAGAAAAAAGCTATGGCTGAAGACAAAAAAGGCTTCGAGAAGCTGGTTAAAGAAAAGTGCTCGCCAATGCGCGCTGATGGCGCTTTCGTCGAAGCTGGCGAAAACGACAACCTCATCGTTCAGCGTCTCGAGTCTGATCCAAAAGCAATCGGCATCTTTGGCTTCTCGTTCCTTTATGAGAACGCCGACAAGCTGAAAGGCGCGAAGATCAAAGGCGTGACACCATCATTCGACACCATCGCCGATGGTTCTTATGGCATTTCCCGCCCATTGTTCTTCTACGTGAAAAACGATCACCGCAAGGTCATTAAAGGCCTCGACGAATTCGTTGCTGAGTTCGTAAGCGACGGCGCTTTCGGTAAAGAAGGCTATCTGTCTGAGCGCGGCCTCGTCGCTCTCTCGGACGACAAGCGCAAAGCTGTCGCTGAAGGCGCGAAGAAAGCCGAAAATATGGCTGCTCCTAAGTCCTAATACTCAACTGAGGCGGCCGCCCTTGCGCGGTCGCCTTTCTTGCCTTTGATTTATTGTTGCACACCAATCCACAGGATTGTGCGTCATGCTGACCTATGCTTTTTTTATCGTCGTTCTCATCGCCATTACCGGATATTTCATTGGCCGCTCGCGATCCGTGGCGCTTGTTAGCGGACAGGAAAGTAGGCTCCACTCTCGTGCGGGCTATCACGGCGCTTATATTGCCGCCTGGATCGGCGTGCCGACCGTTCTCTTTACGCTTATCTGGCTGATCTTCCAGAACTCGGTCGTGGACAGCTTGCTGGTCCAGAGCCTCCCGGAAGACAAGATCGTTGGCCTCTCGCCCGCTCAGATCAGCCTTCTCGTTAGCCAGATCAAATCACACGCCGCCGGCATTTCGTTCGGTCAGATAGACGCCGTCGTGGTCGAGGCCGCCGAGCGCTACGCCCGCTGGCAGAATATCGCGCGCTGGACCATGTTCGCCGCCCTCCTCGCTATTGCGTTATCGGCCCTTGTCATCGCCCGCAGCCGCATCTCGCCGGAGTTTCGCGCGCGCCATGGCGTAGAGCGCGTGCTCACCGGCTTCATGATCGTATGCTCGATCATTGCCATATTGACGACGCTCGGCATCGTGCTTTCGCTCCTGTTTGAGGCTTCCCGCTTCTTCGCGATCATCCCGCTGGCTGACTTCCTGTTCGGTCTGAACTGGGAACCGCAGATCGCCCTTCGCGCCGACCAAGGCATTTCGCAGGGCGCGTTCGGCATGATCCCCGTATTCGCGGGCACGCTGCTGATCTCATTCATCGCCATGGCCGTTGCGATCCCAATCGGCCTGTTGTCCGCTATCTACCTGACAGAATACGCTGGCAAAAACTTCCGCGCTCTCGTGAAGCCTGTTCTGGAGATCCTCGCAGGCGTGCCGACAGTCGTTTACGGCTTTTTCGCCATCCTCGTGGTGGCTCCTGCCTTGCGCGAATGGGCGGCATCTATCGGCGTCGACATGGCCCCTAACAGCGCGCTGGCTGCCGGGGCGGTCATGGGCATCATGATCATTCCGTTCATATCATCTCTGTCGGACGACGCCATCAACGCCGTGCCGCAGTCCATGCGCGACGGCTCCTACGCGATGGGAGCGACCAAGGGCGAGACCATAACCAAGGTTTTGCTGCCAGCCGCGCTGCCTGGCATTGCGGGAGGCATTCTCCTCGCTGTCAGCCGCGCCATCGGCGAGACCATGATCGTCGTTATGGCGGCGGGCATAATCGCCAAGCTGACCCTAAACCCACTCGAACCGGTCACGACCGTCACCGTGCAGATCGTGACGCTGCTCATCGGCGACAGCGAGTTCGACAACCCGAAAACGCTGGCGGCCTTCGCACTCGGCCTGATCCTCTTCCTCGTGACCCTCGCCTTGAACGTCATAGCCCTGCGCATCGTCCAAAAATATCGAGAGCAATATGACTGACACCACCGTAGCAGCGCCGGAAAAAATTCATGACTGGGCGTCGCCTACAAGCACCGCGCGCGTCCGCCGTCGTTACGCCGCCGATCGCAGGCTGCAGATATACGGGATCGCCGCCATCACCGCCGCCATCCTGGTTCTGGCGACGCTTGTCGGCTCACTTGTCCTATCCGGATACAGCGCGTTCGTGACGAGCAAGGCGACGGTCGAATTCTATCTCGATCCGAACCTGATCGACAAAGACGACATCAACAACGCCAACTACCGCAAGATCGTCGGCGACTCCTTCGCCAAGCTTTTCCCCGAAGTCACAGTTCCGCGGCAGAAAACGGAGCTGCAAAAAATCCTGAGCACCGAAGTCCGGTTCACCCTGCGCGATTATGTCGTGGCCAACCCGGACAAGATCGGCCAGACGGTGCGCCTGACAGTGCCGCTCTCCGATCCGTTCGACCAGCTTTATAAGGGAGTCATCCCGGCGCGGCTTAACGCCCTGTCCTCGCAGGAAGCGGCGCGGTTCGAGAACCGGCTTAAAAATCGCGGGCTCGTCGAAATGGTCGACGGCCGGACGATGGCGAAAATCAACGTGTATATCGATCCGGCGAAGGTTTCGGCCGATGACATAGCCGCCGGAAACTTCCAAGCTATCCTCCTTGAGGGGATCGACGCGCTTTTCCCCGGACAGCGCGTGGCCGGCATCTACGCCATGTTCGACGACAGCGCCGCCGAGGTCATCAAGCAGCGCGTCATCGCCAACCCGACCCTCATCGGCTCGACGATTGAAGGCCTCTCTGTGCCCGTCTCCCCAGCCTACGACACGCTCAACAAAGGCGAGATACCGAAAATTCCCAATCCCCGGGTGGGCGGCGAGAACGAGATCGCGTGGTTCGAACGGCTGCAAAACTTGAATGTACTGTCCAGTCCGTTCAGCACGGAGCTCTTCACCAACGCCGACAGCCGCTTCCCGGAGCAGGCCGGATTGTGGGGCGCCATCGTCGGCTCATTCTACGCCCTGCTGATCTGCTTCCTTATCAGCTTTCCAACCGGCATCTCGGCAGCGGTCTACCTTGAGGAGTTCGCTCCCAAGAACCGCTGGACGGACCTGATCGAGGTTAACATCAACAACCTCGCAGCAGTGCCCTCCATCGTGTTCGGTCTTCTCGGCCTCGCCGTATTCCTGAACTTCTTCGGACTGCCGCGTTCGGCTCCGCTTGTCGGCGGCATGGTTCTGTCGCTGCTGACATTGCCGACCATTATCATCGCCACCCGCGCGGCGCTCAAAGCGGTGCCGCCGTCCATTCGGCAGGCGGCGCTCGGTATCGGCGCCTCGAAGCATCAGGTCGTCATGCATCACGTGCTGCCTCTCGCGATGCCGGGCATCCTGACAGGGACGATCATTGGCATGGCGCAGGCTCTTGGCGAAACGGCGCCTTTGCTGCTGATCGGCATGAACGCGTTTATCACCAGCGCGCCCGACGGCTTCCTTCAGGCCGCCACCGCTTTGCCGACGCAAATCTACAGCTGGTCGGACAGCCCAGAGCGCGGTTTCGTCGCTCGCACCTCCGCAGCCATCCTCGTTTTGCTGGGCTTCCTCGTCATCATGAACGGCATAGCCATCTTCCTGCGGCAAAGATTTGAGCGGAAGTGGTAAAATTGCGCTTCTCAGCCTAAGATTGGAGATCAAACTCAAATGATGCAGACTCAATCCATGGACGTGTCACAAAAAGCGTCGGAGATGACGCCCTTCCAGGCTGCGCTCGGGGACAAAGCGGGCGCTCATTCGACCGATCATGAAGCGATGATGCGCGCGCGTCAGGTATCTGTGTTCTACGGTGCCAAACAAGCGCTGTTCGACGTTAACCTCGACATGCCTGCAAAGGCTGTCACCGCGCTGATTGGCCCGTCCGGCTGCGGTAAATCGACATTCCTGCGCTGCCTAAACCGCATGAACGATACAATCGACGGCGCGCGCGTCACCGGCAACATCACCATCGAGGGCGACGATATCTACTCACCCGCCGTTGATCCGGTGCAGTTGCGCGCTCGCGTCGGCATGGTCTTTCAAAAACCGAACCCGTTCCCAAAAACGATTTTTGAGAACGTGGCTTACGGTCCGCGCATCCATGGCCTTGCAAAATCCAAGACCGATCTCGAAGAGATCGTCGTGAACAGCCTGCAGAAAGCCGGGCTATTCAACGAAGTTAAGGATCGTTTGCACGAAGCGGGCACTGGCCTCTCCGGCGGCCAGCAGCAGCGCCTCTGCATCGCCCGCGCCATTGCCGTCAGCCCGGAAGTCATCCTGATGGACGAGCCGTGCTCGGCGCTCGACCCGATCGCGACCGCAAAAATCGAGGAACTGATGGACGAACTCCGTCAGAACTATTGTATCGTGATCGTAACGCATTCGATGCAGCAGGCCGCGCGCGTGTCGCAGCGCACCGCGTTCTTCCACCTCGGCATTCTTGTCGAGGAGGGGGAGACCAGCGTGATCTTTACGAACCCTAAAGACAACCGCACCCAGGATTATATTACCGGACGGTTCGGCTAACCGCTAGATTGGCCTTTTACACTGACCGGTCAGGAGAATTGCATGAGCGAGCATATCGTCAAGGCGTTTGAGGAAGAACTTAAGCTGCTTGACAGCCAGATCGCCAAAATGGGCGGGCTGGCAGAGGATATGCTCGGTCGCGCCATTCTCGCTCTCGACCGCCGCGACCCCAATCTCGCTGAAATTGCGATCAAGGATGACAAGGCCATCGACGAGCTCGAGCGCCAGATCGAGGAGCAGGCGATCAGCCTCATCGCGCGGCGCCAGCCGATGGCGCTCGACCTGCGCCAGATCGTGACCGCGATCCGCATCTCATCGGATCTGGAGCGCATTGGCGATCTTTCAAAGAATATCGCCAAGCGGGCATTGGCGGTCGCTGGCGAGCCGCACCCGAAGCAGGTCATGCTCGGGCTGAAGCACATCGGCCTCACCGCGCTGGAGCAGTTAAAGCACGTGCTCGACGCCTATTCCAATCGCGATGCTGATAAAGCCATGAAAGTATGGCTGCGCGACGAGCGCATCGACGCAATGTACAACTCGCTTTTCCGCGAGCTGCTGACATACATGATGGAAGACCCGCGCAATATCGGGCTGTGCACGCATTTGCTGTTCGGAGCCAAGAATATCGAACGGATCGGCGACCACGCCACCAACATCGCGGAGACGATACATTATCTGGTCCACGGTACGGCCATTTCCGAGGATCGCCCGAAAGGCGACGTGACCAGTTCGACCGTGATCGAATATCCGGACATGCATTTCAAAAATGGCAAAGACTAAGCAGAAGCATAAATGAGCGCAAAAGTTCTTGTGGTTGAGGATGAGGAGCCGCTTGCGCTTCTCCTTCGCTATAACCTTGAGGCGGAAGGCTTCCGGGTGCAGGTCGTCGCGCGTGGCGATGAGGCCGAAGTGGCGATTGCCGAAGAGGCGCCCGATCTCATCATTCTGGACTGGCTGCTGCCGGGCATTTCCGGGCTTGAGCTATGTCGGCGCCTTCGCAGCGGCCGGCTTCAACGGGCGATTCCGATCGTCATGCTGACCGCGCGCACCGAGGAGGCCGACCGCGTTCGCGGCCTCATGACCGGCGCGGATGATTATGTGGTCAAGCCGTTCTCCGTGCCCGAACTCATGGCCCGAGTCCGCGCGATCCTGCGCCGCTCCAATCCCGAGCGCATCGCCGACGCCTTGTCGGTGGATGACATTCATCTCGACCGCGAAGCTCACCGCGTAACGCGCAACGCCCGCGAAATCCGCCTCGGGCCGACCGAGTTTCGTTTGCTCGAATATCTGATGGAAAATCCGGGCCGCGTATTCTCGCGCGCGCAGCTTCTTGATGGCGTGTGGGGCCGCGACGTGTATGTCGATGAGCGTACGGTCGATGTTCACATCGGACGCCTGCGAAAGGCGATCAATCGGGGCAAGGAACGCGATCC
Organism: Alphaproteobacteria bacterium; assembly: GCA_041740655.1. Lineage (GTDB taxonomy): Bacteria > Pseudomonadota > Alphaproteobacteria > Rhizobiales > Rhodomicrobiaceae > JAWXCE01. Next base: position 8,075 of record JBGSLP010000423.1, on the reverse strand, counting down.
GATCCGGACGGTCCGGGGCGCTGGATATGCGATTGGTGAAAAATTCCAGGCCGCTGCGTTGCCACGCGAGCCGAACCCGCTATCCGACGGAGCGGCGAACTAGCGCTTGTCGCGAGGGTCAAGCCTCGGCGCCCGCTCGTTAACGACCGTATAATCGGTTTCGATCACGCCATCGGTTTGAGGCTTGCGCGCGCGCCCGCCACGGAGGCGATAATACAGGCCCGCCACAAGTGCGACCGGCGCTAAGACGAGAAAAAGTCCAGCCGCAACAATCAGCAGGGCGACCGTAAAGGCAAGGCCAAGAGCGCCCATGAGCCAGAACTGCCATGGCGAAATCTTTATTGTCGTAAACTGAACTCGCTGCGTCATCTCATGAAGCCCCTGAAAAACCTTCCCAACGATATGGTCGCGAGCGACGGTTTCGCCAAGGCAGGCCAGTCATTTTCAAACGAGCCGAACGCTGAACGAGGATATGCGGCTCGACGAGCAAGCCGCATATCCAATTTATTGCCTTAACGGTCGCGTCCGCGATCACTGACGCGATCGTCTTCACCGCTCAGCAAAGGCGTAACCCGACGAACTGTTGCGCGACGGTTTTCACGCTCCGGCTCTTCGGTTTCGATTTTGAGGAATTGCTCTCCATACCCCTGGGTGACCAGATTTTCGGCTGGTATCTCGAACTCATCCTGAAGAACGTTGGCGATGGTCTCGGCGCGACGGTCTGAAAGGCTCAGGTTGTCTTCATCCGAGCCAACCGCGTCGGTATGGCCTTCGATCAGGAACACTTCATCCGGATTGCGGTCGATAATGCTCTTGATCACTTCTGCGACGATCTCAAGCCTTGGGAACTGCGAGTTGCCAAGCTCCCACGATCCGAAGTCGAAGGTGATGGCGTCAAGGTCGACGCTGCGCATGCGTTCGCGCAGACGGATGCTTGAGCGCACTTCGTCGAGCGTGTAGCCGCGCTCCAGATCCTCAAGCGGACCAGCCGACAGCGCATCCTCGATGTCCTCTTCAGACGCCTCGTCAGCCTCTACGATGTAACGCTCGCGCGAGATTGAGCGGCGCAGCGGCGGCAGATCGACGAAAGAGTCTTCGTACCGATCTCCGCGGCTTGGACCGTTGTCGAAAAGGATTGACTCGCGACCGTCACGACCACGACGCAGGCGGCGCAGCACGCGGCCATCCTCACCCGTCACCGTGATAACAACGACACCGTTTGGACGGCGGAACTCTGTGAAAAGCTCTTTGCCCCGTCTGCGTTCGCGGACGTCGCGATAACGGCGGCGAAGGCGAAGGTTTTCGTCGCTGCGGATAATGACGCGGTTATTTTGCCGGATGATCCGGCGGCTCCCCGGTTCGTCGATGATGATCCGTCCGCCTTCGCGGCGCTCCTTGCGTGCAGCGCGTAGACCGCTGAGTCGTTCGTCAACCCTGCGCAGCCGTTCCTTGACACGATCTTCGTTGCGCTCCTCACGGCTTTCCTGCTTCTCGCGACGAATGACTTGGTCGAGCTCTTTACGCTTCTCCTTGCGCTCTTCGCGAGCCTTCAGCACGTCCTGACGATTTTCGCGGCGATCTTCACGGAAATCCTGACGGGCGTCACGCTTTTCCTCCTTCAACTCGCGCTTGTCCTGAGCGCGTTCCTGACGATTTTCACGTTTTTTGTCTTGAAGTTCCTGACGCGCATCGCGTTTCTCGTCCTTCAACTCGCGCTTTTCTTCTACGCGCTCCTGGCGATTTTCAAGCTTCTCGCCTTTGAGTTCCTGGCGGGCGTCGCGCTTTTCATCTTTAGACTCGCGCTTGTCTTCTACGCGCTCCTTGCGGTTTTCCTGACGCTCACCCTGATTGTTCTGGCGTGCATCGCGCTTTTGGTCTTTAGAATCACGCTTTTGCTCGGCACGCTCTTTACGGTTCTCCTGCCGCTCGCCTTGGAGTTCCTGGCGTGCATTGCGTTTATCCTCACGGTTTTCCTGACGCTTGCCCTGAGATTCTTCGCGGGCGCCGCGCTTCTCTTCCTTGAGTTCGCGGCGATCCTGCCGGTTCTCCTGCCGGTTTTCCTGTTTCTTCTCGCGCTTTTCCTGCTTTTCGAGTTCGCGCTGCTGTTCGGGGGATAATCCGCCCTGTGCGACCTCAAAACTTCCAGTCGGCAGTCTCGTTTCGGCAATCGACGCTATTGGATTTGCGGTAGCCAGCGCAAACGCGCCGCCCATCAGCAAAAACTTCAGATGTTTTCTCATCGATGGTTCCTAGTGTTATTCGTTATTATCAACCGCTTCGAGGCGGCTTTAGGTGAGGCTATGCGCTACTTGCTGCCCCATATCGGCCGGAATGAGCGCTTCAAGCCTCGCGAGACTTTCTGGATCGGACAGCAATGCCGCCTTCTCACCGGGCTTTAGCAAAGTCAAAAGTTCGGCAAGACTTCCAGACACTTCGAGTTTAGCGCGCGCTATGGCCAAATTAGGGGAGAAGCGCGCCTCAAGTGAAATTGGTTGGATGCGAATAAGTTCCTTATGCAGTCGACGAAGCGTCGGATCGCTTGCCAGATTGGCGATTGCCTCCCGCCGTAGCACATCGGGGGCAAGGGCTTCCTTGCATTCGCGGGCAAGGATCGCAATTGGAGGCGGCGCGGTTTCCTCCGGCGTCCGGAGCAGATTGAGCCGCCGCGCGCCCTCGCCCCACGAACGTTTTGCCGAAAGCGCGGAAAGCGGCCCCGACAGCGTTAGACCGATAGAGGCGGGCAGCATCCACAGAAACAGCGGAAGCGAGGTCATGAACGTAAACACGGCCAGCGAAAGACCGAGAGCCATGTGAAAAAGGTGATATCGCATGACAATGAGGCTCGGCATGGAGCCATCGTCGCGATGCTGCGGTTTCCAACCGCTGTCCCGCCCGAGCAGCACCTCAATAATGGCGGAGGATTGCAGGGCCATCAGGATATGCGCGAAAAGCGAGGACATCAGCGTTTCAAAAAACAGGCTTGCCGTCAGGCCTGAAACGCCGCCAAACCCGCGCCGCTCACGACTGAACAGGGCAACCACAAAGCCAAACACTTTCGGCAACAGCAGAAGCGTCAGCGTCCAGAACAGCAGGCTCATGGCGCGTTCGCTGTCCTGCATGGGCCAGGTTGGAAACAGCCCTTCACCGCGGAAATAGTCCGGAACCGTGTATTCAGCCTGAATGGTGACGGAAAGCGCCGAGACCAGAAACAGGAACCACAGTAAAACCGAAACATAGGCCATGATGCCCATGACTAGATGCACGCGACTGAGCCAATGCAAACCATTGGCGCGCAAGAGCCGCGCATGCTGAAGGTTGCCCTGACACCACCGGCGATCGCGCATCGCGAAATCGATCAGGCTAGGCGGGCTTTCCTCATACGATCCCTTGAGTTCTGGAACCATGCAGACGCGCCAGCCGGCACGGCAGAGCAGCGCGGCCTCGACGAAATCATGGCTCAAAATCGTACCGCCAAACGGTGGCTTGCCTGACAATTCCGGCAAACCCGCATTTTCGATAAACGCGCGGGTGCGAATAATCGCGTTGTGGCCCCAGAAATTGCCCGTGCCGCGATGCCAGAACGCAAGACCCGTCGCATGCACCGGTCCATACAGGCGTCCGGCGAACTGCTGAAGCCGGGCGAATAACGTGAAACGGCCCATCGTTACCGGCACCGTCTGGATCAGGCCCATTTCAGGATAGGCGTCCATCGCAAGCGCGAGCTTCTCGATGGTTTCGCCTTCCATCAGGCTGTCGCTGTCCAGCACCAGCATGCTTTCGTAGGAATGGCCCCAGCGACGGCACCAATCCGCGATATTGCCCGCCTTTTTCCCGACATTGGCGGTACGGCGCCGGTAAATGATGCTCGGCCCGACCATATTCTTCGCCAGCACGGCCTGATAAGCCGCCTCCTCCTGCACCCAGATATCCGGGTCGGTCGTGTCGCTGATGATGAAAATGTCGAAGTCGTTGGGGTGCCGCCCAGCGCTGAGCGATTTCATCGTGGCGAGCGCAGTGCCGAAAATCCGCTCCGGCGCTTCGTTGTAGGTGCAGAGGAGAACCGCCGTCTTCGCCTTCAACGGAGTTTCAAGGCTGAGACTGTCGAAGTCGATCATCGAGCGTCGCCCGCCAGTGATGATCACCAGGAAGCCTGCGATGGCAGTCATGAACGATAGCGATAGCCACGCGATGTTGAGCACGAAAAACGCGATCAGCACGACTTCGAGCTGTGCGAGGCCACCAACGTTCAAAACCTGATAGAATTCATGAGTAAGATAGGCGGTGAGGAGGATGGCGCCGCCAAAAATAAAAAATCGCCTCCAAGGCGCCGAGCGATCCGGTTTGTGAGCTCGGCGCGAGGCTTCGTCGAAGGTCCACAAATCCTGTGTGGGAAACGAGTTTACAGGAAGCCCGGAGATGGCCGCCTGTTTTTCCGACAAAGGATGCGAATCATGCATGCGGACGTCCTCAAGCTGTCCAGCGGTAAGTCCAAATTTCCGAGGCCTGAACACCGTCCGCATTCAAAACGCAGCGAATGTCGGCTTGTTCCAGTCCTCTTGTGCGAAAATCGAAACTCAAACGGTGCCCGCCGGTCGCCGTATTTCGCTGGAAATACGTCTGCCCGATCACGCCCGCACTGGCGCTCAACTGCACGTTTTTCCCCTTATCGGCGCACCCTTCGGTATTCTCTGAACATAAATTGAAATTCTCAGTGCCCTTGAAGTCAATATGGAAGGAATGCCAACCGGCCGCAGGCGCAGTCGCAACGCGCGTCTGCGATACGAAGGCGAAATTACGCCGCAGCGGCGCATCCCAGCACCAGAAAAGCTTATACCGATAGCGGTAGGCCTGCCCCGGCTGAAGCGGGTCTTTCGGGCGCCAGAACGCAACGATGTTGTCATTATACTCTGTCGGCGTCGGAAGCTCGATGAGGTCGACGAAACCCGTGCCCCAATCGGAGAGCGGTTCAACCCATCCGCTCGGGCGCCGTTCATAGCGCACCTGTAAATCCTGATAATTATTGAAGTTCCGGTCGCGCATCATAAGGCCAAAGCCCTTCGGATTTTCGTCGGAAAAGGACGAGAATTGAAGGCGTTCCGGATTGATGAGAGGCCGCCAGATATGCTCGCCGCCACCGTTCCAAATCTGCAGGCCCTGCGAGTCAAATATTTGTGGGCGATAATCGGTGTATTTCGTGATGTCGGAAGGGCCGCTGTGGAACATGCTTGTGAGCGGGGCGATGCCGACATGTGGCATAACCTCTCGCGGATGCAGCGTGCAATCCACTTCCATGACAGTGTCGACGCGACGAGAGATCGTAAATTTGTAAGCGCCGGTTACGCTATTGCTGTCGAGCAGGGCATAAACGATAACCTGTTCGTCGCCCTTTCGCGGCTTTACGACCCAGAACTCGCGAAAAATCGGAAATTCCTCGCCTGGCATCTGCGCGGTGTTGATCGCAAGGCCACGAGCTGAAAGTCCGTATTCCTGCCCTGCTGCGAATGACCGAAAATAGCTGGCGCCCTGAAAAACCACATACTCGTCGAGCACGTCCGGACGGTTGATCGGGCCATGAATACGAAATCCGGAGTATCCTCCGGGGAGATTTTCAGGGGGCGGCTTCCCTTGAGGACCGTAGTCGAACAACGACGAAGAATATGGAAACTCCTTGGCGACACCGTTTTCGACCAAGTGAATTTTCACGAGATCCTGATATATGTAGCCGGTCTGAAACAGCTCCAGGCTGGCGCCAACGTTCTCCTTCGCCCAGACAGCGCTGTCCTTGTTGAACCGCACGGCTCGGTACGAATCGTAATTCAGGTTTTTAAGCTCGTCCGGAAGATTGGCCTCAGGCCGATTGTACGGAGACGCGGCGAGTGTACGGGCGACCTCTTGAAACCATTCCTCGGAGAAGGGCCCTTCAGCAAGCGGTTGCGGCGCAGGCGTCTGGGCGGGAGGCGGCGGGGTCTGCACATCGGGTTGAGGAGGCGTTTGCGGGGCCGCCTGCGTTATATTGTTAGCGTGCGCCAGCCCAAAGCTTTCACGCGCCAACAGCATCATGGCCGAAACCTGCCCAGCCAAGGTTAGAAAGTCCCGACGATCCATGATCTCTCGTCTCCGCGCGTGTGCGACGGCGTTCGTGACCCAAATTGGGAGATAAATCTAGCAAAAACCAACAGGCCGGATGACCGCTAAACACCCCAATTCCCTCAAACTTATCACACCATGCCAAGTTGGCAGCATTCGTTAGAGTTTGAGGCCATTTTAGGGCGTCTTCGCAACTGCAACATAACGCATTCCGGGTGTGGCCCGCAAGCTTGCAGGCGACGCTTTGCACGACTTTACAGCGCTATTTTTCACGCGCCGGTAAACTCCAATTGTCTTGCCTGTCAAAAGAAGCCCCGCCATATGCTTGGCAAGTTAAAACCCGCCGGAGATAACGCATGCGCCTTGCCTTGAGTGTCGTTTGCTGGTTCCTGCTGGCGACCTTCGCATCGGCGCAGACAGAGCGCCCGAAGCGCATGGTCGACGTGTCGCTTGCAGCGGAAACCGCGACGGTCAGCGCCGGGCAGGAATTCTGGGTGGCGATCAGGCAGAAAATCGCGCCCGGCTGGCATACGTACTGGATCAATCCGGGCGATGCGGGCGAACCTCTCACCCTGGACTGGCGACTGCCGGAAGGCTTCACAGCGGGCGACATTCAATGGCCGCTGCCGGACGCCATCCCCGTTTCTTCGCTCGTCAATTACGGCTACTCGGACGCGGCGACCATGCTGGTCAAGATGCGCGCGCCCGATACCCTGACGGGCGCCAGCGTCACGTTTGAAGCCATGGCCAAGTGGCTGGTATGCGAAGAAGTCTGCATTCCCGAGGAAGCGCCCGTCAACCTTACGCTGGCGGTGGCGCAGACCGAAAGCGCCGCGATGGGCTCGGCTGACGCAGAGAGCATTCTACAGCATGTGGCAAAGCTTCCGGTCGAATCCCCTTGGCCCGCCTCGTTCAAGGCTTCCGCCGAGAGGGTGAACCTGTCGCTCAAAGGCGCGCCTTCCGACATCCAGACCGCCCGTTTTTTCCCCCTGTCCTGGGGACATATTGACAACTCAGGCCCGCAGTCGCTTTCCCGTGCTGGAGACGCGCTGACCATCGGCATGCAGCGCGGCGAGTTGAAGGGCCAGCGCGTCGAGGAAATGAAGGGCCTGATCGTCACCGGCGCCGGGGCTGAGAGAAAAGGCTATTGGATCACGGCCAAGATCGACGATCAGGCGATGGCGCCGACCGCCTCTCCTCCGAGCGCTCTCGCTGAAGGACCGGACGGAAACGTAAGCGCTGACATTGGTCTTGCGACCGCCATGTTGTTCGCGGCGATTGGCGGCCTCATCCTCAATTTGATGCCGTGCGTTTTCCCGGTGCTTTCGATCAAAGCCCTGTCGATCGCCAAGCAGCGGCGCGATGAGGGTCGCGTGCAAGGCATCGCATTCTTTGCAGGCGTGATGGCGAGCTTTGCGGCGCTTGCCGTGTTGTTGATCGCCCTGCGCGCGAGCGGCGGCGCGATCGGCTGGGGATTTCAATTCCAGTCGCCCGAATTCGTGCTGGTGATGGCGGCGGTCTTTCTCGCCCTCGGCCTTAGCCTTTCCGGCGTTTTCCATATGGGCGCAGGGATCACGGGCGCCGGCGACGCCATGACCCGGCGCGAGGGCGCGCCCGGCTATTTCTTCACCGGCGTCCTCGCGACCGTCGCCGCCACACCCTGCACGGCCCCGTTCATGGGCGCAGCGCTCGGATACGCCCTGACAAAGCCGCCAGTCGAAATCGCAGCGGTGATTCTGGCGCTTGGCGTCGGCTTCGCGCTTCCGATGACATTGCTCAGCTTCGTGCCTCAACTTCGCCGAGCGTTGCCGAAACCCGGCCCGTGGATGGAAACGCTGAAGCAGGTCATGGCCTTTCCGCTTTATGCGACTGCGGCGTGGCTGGTATGGATACTGAGCGTTCAGCGCGGCAGCGACGGCGTTTTCGCAGCCGCAATCGCGCTGCTGGCTGTCGCTTTCGCGTGCTGGCTGTGGGGCCGGGCGGACGCC